>DATMLG010000106.1:0-5629 GCA_035570675.1 Verrucomicrobiia bacterium
ATTTCGTCGGAACCTGCCCACAAGTATGCGGATTTGTGGTGGGGTCAACACAATCGCGACATCAAAAAATTCCGCCAATTTCTGGGCCAAACGGTGCGCATGAGCGTCTGGGCCCGGTGCGAAAACATTTCCCCGAGGGCCAGCCTCGATCTCGAGCCCAAGGGCGCCAACGGACAGGAGCTCACCAAACAGGACGCCTGGAGCCAGTTCAGAGGCACCGCCGATTGGCGACAATATTCCGTGACCTGCTTCATCCCGGAGGAGACCCAGGATTTCCAAACCGGCTTCAATATCCATGGCAGCGGCAAACTCTGGATTGACATGGGGACCTTCAAATGCGAAATCGTCAAATAGCTGATATGTCCACGCCGCGACCGCGCGAGTTCGCGGAAAGCAAAATTGTTGATGGCCGGCTTTAAGGAAGAAGCAACATGGCAAAGCGCGTTCAGTTCCTCATTTGTGTTGTCTTGCTCATGGCCGGGGCCGGCCTGACGGCTGGAACCAACGACGCCGTGGTTTTGGCACCGGGTCAGCCGCTGGCATGGATTCGGACCAGCGCGGATAAGACGCGCTTCGTCTGCGACGGGACTGACAATTCTTTTGTGCCGTGGGGATTTAACTATGACCACGATGAAGCGGGCCGGATGCTGGAAGATTATTGGGCCGACAATTGGGCAAAGATCGGGGATGATTTCCGGGAGATGAAGAGCATGGGCGCGAACGTGGTGCGCGTCCATCTGCAGTTGTGTCGCTTCATGAAATCGCCCGAACAACCCGATGAGATAAACCTCAAACGTCTGGGCAAGCTGGTGCGGTTGGCGGAAGAGACCGGTCTTTACCTGGATGTGACCGGGCTTGGCTGTTACCACAAGGATGAGGTCCCGGCATGGTATGACGCCATGGACGAATCCGCCCGCTGGAGGGTCCAGGCGCATTTTTGGCGCGCGGTTGCGGAGGTCTGCAAAGACAGTCCGGCGATTTTTTGCTACGACTTGATGAATGAACCTGTCGCCTCCGGCGATCTCAAGGGCGACTGGCTCCCCGGCACACCGTTTGGTGGGTCATATTTTGTGCAACGGCTGACGACCGACATGCGCGGCCGCACGGACCGGGAGATTGCCAAAGAATGGATTGCGGAGTTGTCCGCCGCCATCCGGGCGGTTGATCAGCGGCACATGATTACCGTCGGTTTGGTTCCGTGGGAGGAGACTTTTGGCCCGGGAGCCAGGTCCGCATTTCGCGATCCGGAGGTGTCCGCGGCACTCGATTTTTTGTGCATCCATTATTATCCGAGGGCCGGAAAACTGGACGACGACCTGGCCATCCTCAAACTCTATGCGACAGGCAAACCGCTGGTCATTGAAGAAATATTTCCGCTTTCGGCGGACGCTGAAACAACGGAGGAGTTCATCCGCCGGTCACGGATGGTTGCCGATGGCTGGATCAGCTTTTATTGGGGCACGACTCCCGGGGAATATGACAAGGAGCCGGGTATCAAAGCCTCCCTGATTGGAGGTTGGTTGCGCCACTTCAACGCGCTCCGCGGAGAAATGCTGGGCGGCCCAAGAAAAGGGACAGGGCTGGATAATGGCATAATTTCGCATTAAACCTCAGACAGACAGACCAGATCCAGCCAGCTTCTCAAATTGCATCACTTTGGCTGAGTCGGTCGCGCGATTTCTGTTGTGAGCCCATTCGCAGTAGCGGAATAATCACCGCCATGTAACCGCTTTCACCCGAGGACATATGAAAATGAACCGATTAATACCAATGCTGCCGGTCAAGAGCATGCCGGCCAGCGTGGACTTTTACTGCAGGATGCTTGGTTTCGAGGTTGAGAAAAGAGGCGACGATTGGGGCTGGGCCATGCTCCGTTTCGGCGAATGCCGTTTGATGGTGGATCAATCAATCAATGCCCATCCCGGCGGGTTTCGCGAATCAGTCTTCTATCTGTACCCGGATGATGTCGTCGCGTATCACAAGCAGGTCCGGAAAAATGGTTTGGCTGTGCCGGAACTCGAGGTCACCTTTTACGGCATGACGGAATTTCGGATAAAGGATCCGGACGGAAACCGGTTGTGGATCGGACAAAACACGTCGGCCGGTGCGTAACGACGGCCCGGATTCCTAAAAAAAGTCCATTGACAGAATTGCGACAAAAGTGTATATACACACTATGCAGAAACAGTTGGACATGGCATCCGTGGAAAACTGCGCGTGCTTTAATGTCCGCCGGGTATCGCGGGTCATAACGCAGTTCTTTGACTCGGAAGTGCGGCGACATGGCATCCGCCCCACCCAGACGCCGATCTTGGGCGCGTTGCGGGCCAAAAACGGCTGGAGCATGGCAGAATTGAGTGAATGGCTCGGCATGGAAAGGACCACCCTGCTGCGGAATCTTCGCCCGTTGCAGCGCGACGGTTTGGTTCGGGCAAAAGGTGGCGGCCGCGGCGATCCCGTGGAACTTGAGATTACCGAAAAGGGGCGCACGGCCCTGGCTAAAACGCTTCCGGCGTGGCGCTCCGCCCAAGACAAGGTGGTGGCGATCCTGGGCAAAGAACGCTGGTCGGCGATTATCGGTGATTTGCAAGCCGTGGCCACGAAATTGAAGGAGCAATGACCGCAGTAAGAACAGGAAAACAACCAAACATTTTTTTGGCACAAAGAAGTGTATATGCACACATTTATCAACGAAAATCGCAAGCGAGTCTGTTGGGTTGAAATCGTAAATAAAAAACTAAAAATCAAAAACGAAAGAAAAAATATATGAACACGAAAACTGAAAGCATGGGAAACTTTAATGAAATCGAGGCAACGAAACTTAATGATAAACATTCGAGCGTGAAGCCGGTCGTTGTCGTGGTGTTGGCACTGTGGCTCGGTCTCGTTTCTTTCCTTGGCTCTAAAGGGGCATTTGCTGGAAGCGCGGGCTCGCCGCCGTTGCCGATATTCTTCGGCTTCGCAACCCCTTTGGTGGTGTTTTTTACGGCCTATTTCGCGTCGAATGCCTTCCGGGCGTTCGTCATCGGCGCGGACCTTCGGCTCCTGGCAGCGATTCAGGCATGGCGGTGGGCCGGCTTTGGGTTCCTCGCGCTTTACGCGCACGGTGTTTTGCCGGGTCTGTTCGCCTTCCCGGCGGGACTTGGGGACATCGCGGTTGGATTCACCGCGCCGTGGATGATGCTCGGCCTGATTCGCGACCCGTCATTCGCGGCCAGCCGGCGGTTTGTGATTTGGAATATCCTGGGCATCACCGACCTCGTTGTCGCCGTCTCCATGGGCACAATATGTTCGGGCTTCATTCCCGGGCTTACGGGGAACATCACATCAAGCCCGATGTCACAGATGCCCTTGGTGCTCATCCCGGCGTATTTCGTCCCCATCTTCATTATGTTGCACTTTACTGCCCTTTCCCAGGCGCGACGCCTGGCTTGCTCTGAAAACACAGGGGCCACGCCTGAATGAACAACGACCTATCCTTATCCTGCTGGTTGCGAGGCTACGGAATGCAAGGATGCATCCGCATGTCAGCCTTTGCCATAAACCGGCAGGGCGGCGCCCTGGATGGCGCGGGCGGAATCGGAGGCCAGAAACGCAATCACCTCCGCAATCGCCGCCGGCTCGACCCATTCGGAAAAATCCGCGTTGGGAATGGCGGCCCGGTTCTGCGGGGTGTCAATGGTGCCCGGCATGATGCAATTGACGTTGATGTTGGCGGTTTTTAGTTCCGCGGCGAGGGATTCCGTCAACCGCAGGACCGCGCTTTTCGAGGCGCTGTAAGCGGCGTAGCCCGCGCTGCCGGACAGGCCGTTGCGGCTCGCGACATTGATGATTCTGCCGCGCTGTTGCTTCAACATCTGGGGGATGACGGCGCGGCAGCAAAGCAACGTCGTGCGCACATTGACATTGAACAGGAAATCCCAGTCCGCGAGGTCGGTTTCCTGCACCGGCTTGCCGCCGCGATAGCCGCCCACGGTGTTGACCAGCACATCCACGCGTCCGAATTTGCCGAGCGTTTGTTCGATGACCCCGCCGAGAGCAGCGGGATCCGAGAGGTCGATGCCTCCAACGAGCAGGTGGTCATTCGAGCCGGCGATGTCACTAAACGCCTGGCGCAGGCGATCCGGGGCATGGTCCACCAGCACGGTCTTTGCGCCGGCCTGCTGAAACGCGCGCGCGGTGGCCGTGCCCAGATTGCCGACCGCGCCGGTGATGATGGCGACCAGATTATTGAGCGAGTTCATTTCAGGTCCGAAGCTAGCTGATTAAGCCCACGGTCGCAACTATTCCCCCCTGCTTGATTTATTGCTTCGCGATCGCGGCGGTAAGGGACCTGGTACATGGCGCCGGGGATTCCCCATTTCGTCTGTAACAACGGCCTCGTTTCCGGTAATCTATCTGGACACGATGCCAGTATGAGCAGCCATGCTTCTTCCAGCGATGCCCCGCGTGTTTTTCCAAACACCCGATGGTCGGTTGTTTTGGCGGCGACACAGCAGCCGTCACCGGAATCCACGGCGGCATTGGAAGCCATCTGCCGCGCCTACTGGTATCCGCTCTATGCCTATGTCCGTCGGTGCGGCCAATCCCCGCATGACGCGCAGGACCTCACCCAGGAATTTTTCTGCCGCCTGCTCGAAAAACGCTGGCTTGATTCCGCCGACCGCGACAAGGGCAGGTTGCGGACGTTCCTGGTCGTCGCGCTGAAACATTTCATGAGCAAGGAATGGCGGCGCGCGTCCGCGCAACGTCGCGGCGGCGCGCAGGTATACGCGCAATTCGACACGTCCTTTGCCGAGACCCAATATGCCGCCGACACCAGTTTGCTCGCGCCCGACGAAACTTTCGACCGTCAATGGGCATTGACGCTGCTTGACCTGACGGTGAACCGGCTGCGGGAGGAATTTGCCGCGGCCAACAAGCCCGCTGATTTTGACGCGCTCAAAAATTGCCTGATGGCCGGGCGCGGAACCATTGATTACGGGGGTGTCGCGGCAAAGCTTGGCCTGAACGAAGGCGCGGCGCGCGTGGCGGTCCATCGCCTGCGAAAACGCTTTCGTGAAATCTATCGCGAGGAAATTTCCCGGACGCTGGCGGACGGCACGGACGTGGGCGGCGAACTGCGGCATCTGGCCGCCGCCCTTGCCCGCTGATTTCATGCGCCCCCTGTGTAACAATCATCCGCCGGCCGGTAAGTAACGGGCATGAGCAACATTTCGCCAAAATGTCCGCAGTGCGGCGCGCTGCTGCCGGAGAATGCCCCCGCCGGGCTTTGCCCGAACTGCCTCATGGCGCTGAACCTGAAGACCGAAACCGTTTTCACCGACGCCGCTCCAACGGCGCAGCCGCCGCTGCCGCCCGCTGAAATCGCCCCCCATTTTCCCCAGCTCGAAATTCTTGAATGCCTTGGACGCGGCGGCATGGGCGTGGTTTACAAGGCGCGGCAGAAAACCTTGAACCGGTTCGTTGCGCTGAAACTGCTCGCCCCGGAACGCGTGCGCGATCCAAAATTTGCCGAGCGCTTCGCCCGCGAGGCGCAGGCGCTGGCGGCGTTGAATCATCCCAACATCGTCACCATCCATGACTTCGGGCAGGCGGGCGGGTTTTACTTCCTGCTCATGGAATTCGT
>DATMLG010000107.1:0-6639 GCA_035570675.1 Verrucomicrobiia bacterium
TTACATTTGGGAAACTGCTGCTAAATTCCCGCCCATGATTTACACGCGAATGGTTTCTGCGCTCGTCTCGGCCGGTGTGGTTTGGAACCTGGCCGCGAACTCAGCCATGCCGCCCTTGAAGCTGGAGCGGACATTCCCGGCGTTGAACCTGGATCGTCCATTGTGGATGCAGGAGGCGCCGGACGGTTCGGGCCGGATGTTCATCATCGAGCAGGAGGGTCGCATCCTGTTCGTGCGCAAGGGCAGCGACGGCGCGAACCCGAAGGAGTTCATGAACATCGTGGACCGCCGTCCTTATATTGAAAACGAGGAGGGCCTGCTCGGCATGGCCTTCCATCCCAAGTTCAAAGAGAACGGGCGGTTGTTTGTCTATTACACGGAACACGATCCGGAACGCACCGTGGTCAGCGAGTTCAAGGTCTCCGCCCAGAACCCCGACATGGTGGATTTGAAGTCGGAACGCAAGCTCCTCGAAATTCAGCGCCCTTTTTGGAACCACGAGGGCGGCTGGATGGCGTTCGGCCCGGATGGCTATCTCTATTTCACCTCGGGCGACGGCGGCAGCGCGAACGACCCGTTCGGCAACGGCCAGAACACGGCGGTCCTGCTCGGCAAGATGATGCGCATTGACGTGGATGGCACGTGGCGCGGCCGTCCCTATGGCATTCCTTCGGGCAATCCCTTTACGAACGATGATGAACACGTCGGCGTCCGTCCGGAAATCTGGGCGTACGGGCTGCGCAATGTCTGGCGCGCGAGTTTTGACCGCGAAACGGGCGATCTCTGGGCCGGCGACGTGGGGCAGGACAAGTGGGAGGAAGTTGATCTCATCACCAAGGGGGGAAATTATGGATGGAGCGTGCGTGAGGCATTTCATCCGTTCAAGCCCGGACCGGCGGGGGCGAAGTACATTGACCCGGTCATCGAGTACGGCCACAACTTCGTCCTGGGCATGCAAAGCCAGTTTCCGGATCACAGCACCGGCACCTGCATCACGGGAGGTTACGTTTATCGCGGCAAGAAGTTTCCCTCGCTGGATGGCGTGTATTTGTACGCGGACTACACGCTCGGAACCATCTGGGGGCTGCGTTACAAGGATGGAAAGCTGCTGGAACACGGCACCCTGCTGCTGCAGCCAAAAAACGTCGTCAGTTTTGCCGAGGACGGCGACGGCGAAGTTTACATCATCACGTTTGACGGGAAGGGCATCTGGCAGGTGCAGACCGCGGACGGAAAATGAACCCCGGCGGGCTGCGCGTCAGTTCGGAAGCTTTATACGGATCCGTTGCGTATCGGGAAGCAGGGAGGTTTGTCCCATGCGGCGTTTGCGTTGTTCACAGCAACGCACGATGGATTTGGTGGGCTCGGACATCAACCGCTGCTCCGGGACCGTGCCGGTCGTTGACGGTTTTAACAACATGCTCGCTAAATCAGCATAACCCACGCCATGGCCGTTTCCGGCCCAAAACCGGCTTTTTCCACAGAATCCCGCGAAAATGAGGCTTGCTCTTCACACTATCCGCGTGAAATCCACGCGCGGGCCGGCGATCAGCCAGCCAGTGTCTCCACGCAAGACAGCACCACTGGACAGACCGACTCCCGCGCAATGGTATTTGCGCCGCGTTCAAGGTGCGACTAGATGTTAACGGTGACATGAGCACAGTTGTCAAAATTTGCGGCATCACCAACGCCGCCGATGCCCTCGCCGCCGCCGGATCGGGTGCGGATGCGCTGGGTTTGATGTTTTACGAAGGAAGTCCGCGCCATATAACAGTGAAAGCCGCGGCGGAGATTGCCCGGCAACTACCTCCGTTCGTCATCAAGGTGGGCGTGTTTGTGAATGCGCCGGAAGATGCCGTGCTGCGGGCAATCGGCGAGTGCGGGCTTAACATTGTGCAATTCCATGGCGATGAAACGCCGGAGTATTGCGGACTTTTTCCGGTGATGACGATCAAGGCCTTCCGCGTTCGCGACGCCGGATCCTTGAAGACGCTCGCCGATTACCAGACCGATGCGTTCCTCTTGGATGCGCACACCCCGGACAAACTTGGCGGCACCGGCGCGACCTTCAACTGGGACCTCGCCCTCGAGGCGCAGAAGCTTGGCCGGCCAATTTTCCTGGCGGGCGGATTGACGCCGGAAAATGTGGCCGAAGCGGTGCGCCGCGTGCGGCCATACGCCGTGGATGTTTCCAGCGGCGTGGAGGAATCGCCGGGAAAAAAAGACCATCACAAGGTGGCGGCATTTATCAAGGCGGCGAAGGGCGCAGTTGAATGAAGACCAGACCGCGTCAATTAAGGACTCGCCCGGCGGGTGCGAATCTGCTACCTTTCGGAGCATGAGTGTCGCTGCCAGTTCAACCGTTCCGGACGCCCGCGGCCATTTTGGCCCCTACGGCGGCCGCTATGTGCCGGAGACATTGATGCATCCGTTGAAGGAGCTGGAGCAGGAATATTTCCGTTCACAACAGGACCCGGAGTTTCAACGTGAATTGCAATATTACCTCCGCGAATTTTGCGGACGGCCCACACCGCTTTACTTTGCCGAACGCCTGACTCGCGAACTCGGTGGCGGGAAAATTTACCTCAAACGGGAAGACCTGCTCCACACCGGCGCGCACAAGATTAACAATGCCATGGGCCAGATTCTGCTCGCTCGACGCATGGGCAAGACGCGTATTATTGCAGAGACCGGGGCGGGCCAGCACGGCGTCGCCACGGCCACGGTCAGCGCCATGTTCGGGTTGAAATGCGTCATCTACATGGGCGAGGTGGATTGCGAGCGGCAGGCGTTGAACGTCTATCGGATGAAAATGCTCGGTGCGGAAGTGGTGTCGGTAACCGCCGGCCAAAAGACCTTGAAGGAGGCGGTCAACGAAGCCATGCGTGACTGGGTGACGAATGTGCGCTCCACGCATTACATTCTTGGGACGGCCTACGGCGCGCATCCGTATCCGGTCATGGTCCGAAATTTTCAGCGCGTTATCGGCGATGAAGCGCGCCGGCAAATCCTGGAACAGGAGGAACGGTTGCCGGACTTGTTGCTGGCCTGTGTGGGCGGCGGCTCCAATGCCATCGGCCTCTTTTATCCTTTTCTGGAAGATGAATCCGTCAAGATGGTTGGCGTCGAGGCCGGCGGTTTGGGCATTCAGCCCGAAAAACACGCGGCGAGATTTCAAGGCGGCTCGCTCGGGGTGTTGCAGGGCACGCGTTCCTACATTTTGCAGGATGAGGACGGGCAAATCCAACTGACGCACAGCGTCTCGGCGGGATTGGATTACGCTGCCGTCGGCCCTGAACACGCGTGGTTGCGCGACAAAAACCGCGTCGAATACACCTATGCGACCGATGACCAGGCGCTCGAAGCGTTCCTAAAGCTGGCCCGGCTGGAGGGCATCATTCCCGCCCTCGAATCCGCGCATGCCATCGCCGAGGTCATGAAACGCGCCCCCAAAATGGGCAAGGACAAGCTGATCATCGTCAATCTTTCCGGCCGCGGCGACAAGGACGTGGCACAGGTGGTGGACAAGGTGAAACTTTAGAAACGCACTTCTTTCAACGCGTCCGGTCGATTCAACGTCATAGGCACGTAGTTGCCCCGATCCCCTCAAAAAAGATTCGCCTGTCGCCAAGAATCCCCCCATAGTCTCCCGACCATGAATTCGATGACGGGCTATGGCCGAGGCGAGTGTTCCCGCGATGGTTTCAAAATCACCGTGGAGCTGAGTTCCGTCAACCGGAAGCAGGGCGAAATCTCCGTGCTTCTGCCGCGCGAACTCGAGGTGCTCGAGGCGCAAATCCGCGACGCCATCAACAAGCTCGTCGCCCGGGGCCGCACCACCGCGCGCGTCACCCTGCACGCCGCCGACGGCCAAAGCCCGGGGCGCGTCCGGCTCAACGCCCCGCTGGCCCGGGCCTACGTCCGTGAACTCAACCGGCTCGCCCGTGAACTCAAACTGGCCGGCCCCGTGACCCTTGATCTCCTGGCCCGCGCGCCCGGTGTTTTTGAGACCGACGAGGAACCCACGGACGCGGAGGATTTCTGGCCGGCGGTGCAGATGGCATTGGAAAAGGCCCTGAATACATTGCTGAAAATGCGGCAGCGGGAAGGCGCGCACCTCGCCAAGGATCTCGCGGCCCGCGTCGCCGCCATGCGGAAATGCTCGGCGGAAGTCCGCAAGCAGGCGCCCCGCGTTCAGGAACGTTACCGCGAGCAATTGATCCAGCGCGTCAAGGACGCCGGCGTTCCCACGCCCGCCGCGGACGACGACCGGTTGCTCAAGGAGGTCGTTTACTTTGCCGACCGGTCGGACATCTCGGAGGAATTGACCCGGCTGCAAAGCCATTTTCAGCAATTTGACGACTGCCTGGCGTCCCGCGAGCCGGTGGGCCGGGTGCTGGATTTTCTTGCGCAGGAAATGAACCGCGAAATCAACACCATCGGTTCCAAGGCGAACGACAGCCTGATTTCGCGCGCCGTGGTGACTTTGAAAACTGAGCTGGAAAAATTCCGGGAGCAGGCGCAAAACGTGGAATAGACACGCGCATGACCCCTCATCCCCTGTTGATTGTCCTTTCGGCGCCCTCCGGCGGCGGCAAGACCACGCTCGCCAAGAAGCTCCTAGCCACGAATCCCACCCTGACCCGGGCCGTCACCTGCACCACGCGCGCCCCGCGCAAGGGCGAAAAGGACGGCGTGGATTATTATTTTCTGGATGCCACGTCCTTTTTGAAACGCGTTCAGGCGGGCAATTTCCTGGAACATGCCACCGTCTTCGGCAACAGCTATGGCACCTTGAAATCCGAAATCCTCGGCAAGCTGCGCCAGGGCCGGGACGTGCTGCTGGTCGTGGATGTGCAGGGGGCGGCCACCATCCGCGAGCGGGCGCAGGACGACGCGGAACTGAAGCAAACGCTCGTCCAGGTCTTTCTCACCCCGCCCTCGTTGGAAATCCTGGAGGCCCGGCTCAAGCGGCGCGGCACCGATTCGCCCGCCGTGATCCAGAAGCGGCTGGGGGTCGCCCGCCAGGAAATCGCCCAATGGAAGAATTTCGACTATCTCATCATCAGCACCTCCATCAAGGAGGATTTGCGCCGGATGCAGGCGGTCTTGGAATCGGAAAAAATGCGGGTCAAACGCCTGCCACCACTGGTCATTTGAAGGCGGTTCCGGCGAAACGGGCTGGTTTCTAATCTCTTTGCCAAACCGGGGCCGGTGGGGTTAATATCATGCTGGCGTTTTGGAACGAGGCATCAATGAGCGGGACAAAAAATATTGTTTTGGGGGTGACCGGGTCCATCGCCGCGTGCAAGGCGGCGGACCTGGCCAGCCAGTTGACCAAGGCGGGTTGCGATGTGTACGTGGTGATGACGGCCAACGCACTTAAATTCATCACGCCGCTGTCGCTCAAGACCCTGTCCCGCAATCCGGTAGTGACCGATCTGTTCGACGAAGAGGAGGACTGGAAGCCGGCGCACATCAAGCTCGCTGACGAGGCGGATCTGCTGCTCATCGCCCCCGCCACGGCCAATGCCCTTGCGAAGCTCGCCCATGGTGTCGCCGATGATGCCTTGACGTGCATCGCACTCGCGTTGAACCCCCGAGCCCGGCTTTTGATCGCTCCCGCGATGAACGGCAAAATGTGGCTGCATCCGGCCACGCAGGAGAATGTTGCGGCGTTGAAGGCCCGGGGCGCCGAGTTCATCGGCCCGGAGGAGGGCCTGCTCTCCTGTGGTTACGAGGGCCTGGGCCGGCTTTGGCCGGTCGAAGCCGTGGCGCGGCGGGCCGTGGAATTGCTTTCGTAGCCGCCGCCAACAGCCCGGGAACAGTCTATGAACCCCATCCGCTGGCATAAGCCAAAATGGCTGCCAAGAGTGCTGGCCATGCCCGTTCCCGATCCGTCGCAGCACGCGACGCGGATTCTGGCGATCCAGCGCAACATCGTTCTGCCTGTTAAATTGTTGCTGATGGTCGTGGTTTTTTACTACCTCTTCGACGTCCGCCTGCCTGATGTGACCTCCTCGTCCCTTTCGGATTCCGTCATGTCCCCGCGTGAAGTGGCACTGGAATTCCTCCAAAGCTTTTTTGTTTTTTACATTATTTTCAACGCCGTCGCGGCGACCCTGCTGGTTCTACGGCGCTTCCCGCATCGTCTCGTTCCCCGGGTCGTCGTTACGGTGGGTTTGGTGGATGGCCTGTTCCTCGCCGGTCTGACGGCCGAAACCGGCGGCTTCGGCAGCAACCTGTTCTGGGTCTTTCCCGGCCTGATCGTCGTCAACGCCCTGAGCATCCCCCTCGCCACCCCCCAAATCGTGCTTAACCTTTCGCTCTGTGTCTGTTATCTCGCGGCGGGCATTCTTAACATCAGTCTTGGTGAGACTGACATCGTTTCGCCCGGTCCGCCCCAACGGATTCTCTCGAAACTCACCAAGAATGACATCCTCAACCTCCGGTCGTTCGCGACCCGGCTCGAACAACCCTCCAAGGATGATGAAATCTCACGTTACCTTGCCGGACAGCTTTCACCCATCACCCACTACCTTCTGTCCAATTACCTTGCCGATCACAATACTCTCACCAATTTTGCCTCGCAAGCGGATGTCTACGCCGATTTTGGCCAGCAGGCGCTCGCGGCCGACT
>DATMLG010000108.1:0-3093 GCA_035570675.1 Verrucomicrobiia bacterium
CGCTGCCAGGCCTGCCAGCCCGCCCCATTTATGCGTCAGGACCGATGTACGGCATCAACGCGGGATGGAGCAGCCCGGTAGCTCGTCAGGCTCATAACCTGAAGGTCGTTGGTTCAAATCCAACCCCTGCACCCAATTTGAAACCCTCCGAAACCACTCGGAGGGTTTCTTGTTGAGTGAGTTACGAAAGTCGGATGGGTCGGATTTTGAAAATGTGACTTTGGGCTACTTTTGGCAATAAAACTCGTAGTTTCCCTCGTAGTTTTTCTAATTCAACTTAGACAGTTCTGACGGAAAAAACCTTAAGGCCGAGAGCCCGACGAATCGTTTTCGTGAATACTTCGACGAAAACTACGATGGGGCTACGATGGTGCCCGGAACCAAGGGGGGACTATTCCTTAAGGGCGACTGGTCTGCTATGAAGGGTGAAAACATGATTGAACTCACGGTTCGCGCCAATGTCCGAACATTTCGCCAATGCCCAATATCAGGAAGGTTTATTAGATTGCAATTAAGGCTATATTTGCTAGCCATATACGATATTTTTTAAACCACAACTCGAAGCCAGTTTACCAAGAAGCGGCAATGGCTAATAAAGCTAGCCAAGGAAGATCAAAGATAAACCAACGCCTCCTCGACGCACCAGCCGGGGCGGTGCTGACGCTCGCTTGGCTGAAAGCCCGCGGCATCTCGCCCAAACTGACGAGCTATTACGCTACTTCCGGCTGGCTGCATCGGATCGGCGAAGGGGCTTTTACTTTGAAACCAGACAGCCCCGACTGGCTGGGAGCTGTTTTCGGACTCCAACAAAAAACGACTTTGCTGCACCCAGGAGGCCGGACCGCCTTGGAACTCGCAAGCGTGGCGCATTTTCTCCCGCTGGGAGATCAGGCCCCGATCCATCTGTTTGGCCGCTCGGGCGAGCGGCTGCCGGAGTGGTTCAAGCACCTGCCGTGGGCCGGTCGCGTGCAACACGTTCGCACGAATTTCCTACCGCCGGAACTCGGACTGCGAGAACACCAGGCGGGAGGCTTTGCGGTGCGAGTGTCCGATCCAGAGCGGGCCATCCTCGAATTCCTCCTCCACCTGACGCCAAACGATGCCGGCTATGAGCACGCGAGTCTCGTGTTCGAAGGGCTCGGCACCCTGCGGCCGCCCCTGATTCAGGCGCTGCTGGAGAAGTGCACTTCGGTAAAGGTGAAGCGCCTGTTTTTGCATTTGGCGGAGAAACACGAACACCCGTGGTTCCAGCAATTAAACCTGGCAAAAGTTTCGCTGGGCAGCGGCAAGCGGGTTTTTGTCCCCAACGGTCGGCTCGATCCCAAATATCTGATCACGGTTCCCGCCGTATCCGAAACACCAACCGACGCCCCATGAAAGACAGCGCCTTTTTTCCGCAGGCCGACCTGCTCGTGCAGGTCTTGCCCTTTGTGCACGCTGAAACCGCCTGAATATTTCAGCCACCGGTTTTACGCCTTGATCCGGCTTTTCAGGATGCGGGCGACCGGGAGTTGATATATCATCAAATCCGAATCTGGGATCCGGTTGGTCCTGGCATGATACCGGTCAAGAAGCTGCCTCATGGCCTGATTATCATGCTGCACTTGCGCGTGAAAAAAAATCAGACTGTGCGTGGCGGCGATGGCTGCCAGCTGATGGAGGAGGGCGGCGGCCATTCCACGCCGGCGTTTTATCTCGCGGACAACAAATGCGATCTCCGCTGTCTGTCCGTCTGCTTCCGAATAATAGCGGCCCACGGCATGCAAGGTTTGCTCCGCGCCTTTGATCTCAAAGATTCCCAGGGCAACATCTTTTTGCTGGTCAACGTTGACCAGCCGGGAGGCGCGTTTGTGCGTCATGGTGCCAATCATGTAACCATAACGCAACTGGATGGTTTCCTGGGAATGGGAATAAAAGAACTCTCTTAACCGTGGCTCATCTTCCGCGCAGAGCGGGCGGAGCAGATAGGCGCCGTCGCGAAGGGCGATGATTTTGCCCACGGGAAAGTTCGGCGTGGCCGGTTTTTGTGATACTTCCGTTTTCACGGTCGGGGCTGGCCTGGTCGCCGGCCAGGAAGGCTGTCCTCAAGCGCTCCAAGTCACCCCGTGCATGTCCTTCGTCTTCAGAAATTGCTGATGCATGGCGAAGGCCATGGCGAGGCTTTGCGGGGTATGGCCCCCTTCGGCCAGGCCAAAATAGTGGCGGAGGTCATCGCGAAAATCCGGATGGGCACAGCATTCGATGATAAGTTTGGCCCGCTGGGAAGGATCTTTGCCCCGCAAGTCGGCCACGCCATGTTCGGTCACAAGCACCTGGACGGAATGCTCGCTGTGATCCATGTGGCTGACGAGCGGCACGATCGTGCTGATCTTTCCACCGCGGGCGGTTGAGGGACAGGTAAAAATGGAAAGGAATGCGTTGCGGGTGAAATCGCCCGACCCGCCGATGCCATTCATCAAGTTTTTGCCAAGGATATGGGTGCTGTTTATATTCCCGAAGATGTCCGCTTCGATCGCGGTATTGATGGAAATGATACCCAATCGGCGAACAACCTCCGGATGGTTGGAAATTTCCTGGGGACGCAGCAGTAAGCGGCTATAGAAACTCGACAGATCGCTGTAGATTTCCTTTAGCACCGGCTGGCTGACGGTGAGCGAAACGCCGCTGGCGAAAGTTATCCTTCCTTCACGCATCAGGGAAATGACGGAGTCCTGGATGACTTCGGTATACATCGCAAAACTTGGAATATCGGGGTGACGGCCCATTGCGCCCAGCACGGCGTTTGCGATATCGCCCACGCCCGATTGAATGGGGAGAAATGACTCGGGAATGGCTCCGCGGTGCAGCTCTTTGGCGAGGAATGTTGCCACATTGTCACCAATCTTCGTCGTGATCGGGTCAGGCGCGGCAAAGCTGCTCGTCTCGTCAGGCAAATTTGTTTCCACCACGCCGGCGATTTTGGCCGGATCCACCTGAATAAACGGCATGCCGATGCGGCTCGAAGGCTCATAGACGGGAATCACGCGGCGATGGGGTGGGTCGAGGGGCTCGTAAATATCATGGAAGCCGCGAAGTTCGCTGGGATGATGGCGA
>DATMLG010000109.1:0-6628 GCA_035570675.1 Verrucomicrobiia bacterium
TGCAGCCAGTAATCAATCTTCTGGACGTCACCCCAGGGGACATCATCGCTGATTTGCGCGCTGGAGGTGTACAGCTCCAGCAGCAGCGGTTTCGTCATGCCGACCGCGGTGGCATCGGTGCCCATCGGGCCGATGTAGCCGTTGGTGGAAGGGGGCCGGATGCAGACGAGATCGTTCTTGATGATTTCAACGGCGCGTTCCACGGGGAGGGTCTGCTCGGCGACGGCAACCGTAGAGGCCCGCAGCCGGAGCGCGCCAAAAAACACCGCGTTGATGGCGGCAAGCACGACGGCGGCGATGGCGAGGGCCATGACCAGTTCAATCAGCGTGAAGGCGCCGGCGCTTTTGCCATGGTCGAAGGCAAGGTTCATTGGACGGGCGGCGTGTTGGCCGTGATCTGCTTGGTGATGTCAACCACGGTGCTCAAATGCACGGAGTAAGTCTGGCCCTGCGCGGGATAGGAGACGTCCACGGAGAGCAGGTGGAGATTGTTGGGGTTGACAAAGCCCTGGTTGATGCCGTTGGCGGTGTTGACGCTGACGGCGCTGCTCAGCGCGGTCCAGGGTTCATTGCGGATGGTGTAATGGAGGAGAATGGCGCCGGCCTGCTCGGTGCCGGCCTGGCCGGCGGAGTTCCATTGACCGGTGACGATGGTCTCGTTCAGCACGCGTTCGGCCACGCGCATGGCGAGGGCCTTGCGTTGCGAGACCTCTCCGGCGAGGCTCGCGAGCTTGAGCCCCTGCACCACCACGGGGGTGATGATGGCCATGAACCCCAGCGCGACAAGCACCTCGGCAAGCGTGAAGCCGGCCCGGCGCGTGGCGCTAACGGCGGTTCGACGCGGGGTTTTGACTTTGAATTCCATAACTCATCTCGGAACTGTTCAAGGCAATCCAGACCGGCGGATTATCCGCATTTTGAATGGAAACACCGCCGACGCTTCTCGCGTAGTTGATGGCGCCATCCGGCGCGAAATAAATCGCGGGCAGCCGCGTCTTCCCCTGGACGACCTGGCCGGTCAGGATGCGGCCCGTCTGGCTGTTGGCGACGGGCGGCTTCACGCTGTTGCGGACCGTGTCAATTTTCAGGCCGTCGGCGAGGGTGTTGTCCTCTTCCAGCGGGTCGCTGGCGGCGTAACCCGGTTCCTGTTCGAGACCGTAGGCGCGATGGTTGGAATCAACCCACAACATCATCGGCACGCCATCGGAGACCGCGCGGGTCTGACCGTAATGCATCAGGGCCATGAATCTTTTGGCTTCCGAATCCACGGCCCGCGCGCCGAAGAATCCGGACAATTTGGGCATGATGATGGCGACCACCATCACCAAAACAGCCATCACCAGGATCAACTCGATCAAGGTGAAGGCGCTGGTCCGGCGCAGATTACTTGCTGTCCCAGTTGCCAATGTCATCGTCGGTTCCTGCTTGTCCGTCCGGGCCCGCGGAGCTGAGGTCGAATCCGGTGGGGTTATGCCGGCCGGGACATTCGTAAATGTAAGGATGTTCCCAGGGATCGAGCGGGATTTTGTCGAGGTACTGGTGCCAGTCCGAGGAAGCATCGCGGGGCTTGACGACGAGGTCGTTGAGGCCGTTCTTGCCGCGGGGATAATGGCCGTTGTCCACCTCAAACATGTTGAGCGCATCCTTGAAGGCGCCAATCTGTGTGATGGTCGCCTTCTTTTGCGCGGTGACGCGGGTGCCGACGAGCTTGGGCAGGACGAGGCCGGCCAGCAGGGCGAGAATGCTCAGGACCAGCAGCAGTTCAACAAGGGTGAAAGCATGCCGCCGTCCCCGGTTCATTCCTGCGCGCATGTCATGTTTGAGTGTTGTTTTCATTTTCGTGTTTCCTTGGTTACTTGATGTATTCGTTCATGCTGAAGATTGGGAGGAGCATCCCGATGAAAATGGTGCCGACGAACGCGGCGATGAAAAAGAGCAGCAGCGGTTCGGCGAAAGCGACGGCGGTCTTCAGCTTCCGGTCCAGGTCGCCCTCGGTGACGGCGGCGATGCGGATGAGTTCCACGTCCAGCTTGCCGCTTTCTTCCGCGACAGAAATCATCTCCAGCGTCGAACCGCTGAACAGTTCGCGGCAGTTGCCGAGGCTTTTGCCAAGTTGACCGCCTTCCTTGACGGCATCGATGGAATTGGTGACGGCATCCGAGAGGGTCTGATTGCCGATGGAACGGCGGGCGACGCTGAGCGATTGCACGAGCGGGACGCCCGCGCCGAGCAGGGTCCCGAGCATCCGGCAAAAACGGGTCATGGCGAATTGAGCCACGATGGGGCCGACCAGCGGGGCGCGGAGAATGACGCGTTCCCAGGCGCGCCGGCCATTTTCAGACGTGAGCCACGAGCGGACCAGGAAAATCGCGACCACAACACCGACCCCGATCCAGAGGCCGTAATGAATCATGGTCTGGCTGACGCCAATCACGAGCTGGGTGATGAGCGGCAGGGTCGCATTGAAGCCGGCAAACATTTTCTGAAATTGGGGAACGAAAAAGACCATCAGAAAGACCAGCACCGCCGACGCAAGGACGAGCAGGATGAGCGGATAAAGCATCGCCGTCATCACCTTGCCCTTCAGTTCCTTTTCGCGCGATTGAAACTCCGCGATCTGGGCCAGCACCACGTCCAGGAAACCGCCGGCTTCGCCGGCTTCCACCATTGCGGTGTAGACGCGGGGAAAAGTTTCCGGCGACCGGGACATCGCCTCCGCGAGCGAAATACCGTCAATCACCGCATTGTGGACTTCCTTCCACTTGGCGGCGGCGGCAGGACTGGTGGCTTCCTTGCACAAAATGACGAGGGCGCGGCTGAGCGGGACGCCGGCGGCCAGCAGGCTGGAGAGCAGGCGGGTGAAATTTTCGAGGTCCTTGCCGCTGACCTTGTTCGACTGCAAGCCGAAGGATTTTTTCGCGGGAGCGACGTCATCCGTTGTGGCGGACTTGGCGGGAGTTTTTTTGGACTTTGTGGCGGCGGCGCGTTCGGCGAGGTTGATGGGCTTGAGGCCGCGTTCGGCCATCTGGCGGAAGGCCTCCTGGCGGCCGCCGGCCTCGATCTGGCCCTCGGCCACGGTTCCGTCGCCCTGCAGGGCTTTATACTGAAACAAGGCCATGGCGTTTCTTGTTGTCTTCGACGACTGCGGCGTTGGCTTCGTCCGTCAGTTCCTTGCCGAGCGTCTGGTCCTTGGTGGCGCGCATGACTTCCTCGGGCGTGGTGATGCCCTGGCCCACGAGCCGCCAGCCGTCGTCGCTCAGGGAGCGCATGCCGTGCTGGAGGGCAATTGCCCGGATCTCGCCCGATGAGGCGTTCTTGAGAATCTTCTCCTGAATCTGGCTGTTCATGTCCATCCATTCAAAGATGGCATGGCGGCCATGATAGCCGGTATTGCGGCATTCGCGGCAACCGACGGCCTTGAAGACCTGCAGGTCGCTCGGAAAACCAAGCTGCTGCTTGATGTCGGCGGTGGTGTCCGAGCGGTCCTCGACCTTGCAATGCGTGCAAAGGACGCGCACAAGACGCTGGGCAAGCACGGCTTCGAGGGATGACGCCACAAGATAGGGTTCGACTTTCATGTCCACGAGGCGGGTGACCGCGCCGGGGGCGTCGTTGGTGTGGAGCGTGGAGAACACGAGATGGCCGGTCAACGAGGCCTGCACGGCGATCTGCGCCGTCTCAGTATCGCGAATTTCGCCGATGAGCACGACGTCGGGGTCGTGGCGCAAAATGGAACGCAGGCCGCGCGCGAAAGTGAGGCCAGACTTCTCGTTGACTTGAATTTGATTGACGCCCTTGAGCTGATATTCGATGGGGTCTTCAATCGTGATGATCTTGGTCTCGAGATCATTGATGGCGTTGAGAGCGACGTAAAGCGTGGTCGTTTTGCCGCTGCCGGTGGGGCCGGTGACGAGGATGATGCCGTGCGGCAACTGGAGGACACGCTTGAAGCTTTTCAGCTCGCGTTCATCCATCCCCAACTGGCCCATGCCGAGCTGCGCGCTGTTGGTGTTTTGCCGCAGCAAACGCAGGACGACCGCCTCACCGTGGAGCATGGGAATGACGGAGACGCGGATGTCCACCTCGTTGTTCGTGAGGCGGATCTTGATGCGTCCGTCCTGCGGCAGGCGTTTCTCGGCGATGTTCAAATGGCTGAGAATCTTTACGCGCGAAACAATGGCGGGCTGGAAGCGTTTGAGTTGGGCGGGCACGGGCACTTCCTGCAAAACGCCGTCAATGCGATAGCGGATGCGGAACTCGTCCTCGAACGGTTCGAGGTGAATGTCCGAGGCGCGCAGTTCAACGGCGTCGGACAGCACCTGGTTCACAAATTTGATAATGGTCGCGTCCTCGGCGGCGTTGTCGAGGTTGCTGTCCTCCTCGCCATCGTCATCCACCACCTGCAGCGGGGATTGTTCATCGAGGGTGTCAATGGTGTCCGCGCCGACGCCGAGATGTTTTTTCATCTCGCGCTGGATGGCCTCGGTGGGCGCAAGGACGGGCTTGATCTTGAGGCCGGTCAGCGTCTTGAGGGTATCAAGGCCCTGGGTGGCGAAGAGACGGCTAGTGGCGACTTCGACTGCGCCGTTGACGCGCTGGAGCGGAAGGAGTTCCTCCTTGAGGAGCACGCGGGCCGGGAAGAGCGAGAGGAGCTCGCGGTCCGGCTCGATGTTTTCGAGCGTGGAAAAACCGACCGCGTATTCGCGCGCCAGCCATTGCAGGACGTCCTGCTCGGACTGAAGAACGGCCTTGGACCCCGGGCGGCACAGCCGCGCCAGGGACGCCGCATCCGTCGCAGCCAGTTGCTTGGCCCCCACCATTTTCTCAAGCAACTGCTTCAAGGACGGATCCAAGGCTTCAGTTTCGTTGATCATGTTGCGGCGATTTTACTGAACTCTGTCGGTTACGGCAACCAATCCCCGGCGTTTACTTTAAGATCCCCAAAAGAACGGCGCTGGCCTCCTGGCGCGGGGTGAGCAGCTTGAGGAGGTCCGCCTGGGCGGCCTCGAGCTTGGCTTCGTTGGCCTTCTGGACTTCGCGCACCTTGGCGAGCTTCGACTTGATTTCATCAGCCGAGGCCTTGTTGTCAACGGCGTCCTGCAGGGCCTGGATTTCCGGAGCGGGAGTGCCGCCAAATCCGCCGCGACGACCACCGGCTTGTCCGCCGCCACCGCCACCACCACCGTTCGTGGCGCCGCCATTACCGCCGCCGCCTCCGAAACCACCACCACCGCCATTGCCGCCGCCATTCTGGCCGCGATTGCGCATGCCGCGGAAGCCGTTGATGGCGGAAGAGCGCACGTCCGTCTGCGCGTCATACACCTTGGTGATGGCGGCCGAGAGAACATTCCATTCGGCGTCGTCGGTGACTTCGAGCGCTTCCTTGGCGTTATCCAACTGCATCTGGCGGAATTGCGCGGGGTCAAAATTGCCCCGGTTTCTACGACCACCGCCGCCGCCACCGCCTCCTCCTCCATTGCCACCGCCATTACCACCACCGCCGCCGCCGCCGTTTTGGGCCATTGCGTCACTCGCAATCAGGCAGGCCGCGACAACGCCGGCGAGCGCGAATATTTTGTTCCATCTCTTCATAATGTTACCTGTTATTTAACGTGGTTGCTCTAAATTGGATGCCTTCGGCACCCCGGAATTATTGATGTCGTCATCCATGAGGCAGTTAGCGTGCCAAGTGGTTGAGGTTCATTTATCTCCAATAAACACTGCGTTTTGCGAATGGTTCCACGAAAACGCCGCGCAATATCTGCTCAAGGCGGGGTGGTCTGCGCAAAAGTTGCGCAGATGATTTGGAAAAAGAAAAGTTATGGCGAAGCGACAGAGATTTTTGCGCGCGCTCATTTCCCGGCGGGCAGGCGGAGGATGACGCGCAGGCCGGAGGGTTGGCGGTTTTCGCAGCCAACGGTTCCACCGCAGGATTCGACACAGGTTTTCACGATGGAAAGTCCGAGGCCCACGCCGCCGGTGTCGCGGGTGCGCGAAGAATCCACGCGATAAAAGGGATCGAACAATTGCGGCAACGCGGACTCGGGAATGCCCGGGCCGGAATCTTCGATTTGCAAAACGATCATTTCGTGGTCGCGCGCGCCGGAAACCTGGATTGGCCCGGCGCCGGCGGCGTAACGGACGGCGTTGCGGAGGACATTGGAGACGGCGCGCAGCAAGAGTTCGGGTTCGGCGACGGCGACCAAATCTTCGGGGATGTTGACGGAGACAGTCGCGCCGCTGTCGGGGCCGCATTCGCGGGCGGCGGCTTTTTCAACGACGGCGCGCACGGGGACGGGTTGCAGTTTGAGATTGGTTTTTCCGAGGGACGCGCGCGAGAAGGAGAGAAGTTCGTTGACGAGGCCGGACATCTGCTCGACTTCCTCGCGCAAATCCTCGAGGCGGGCCTTCTGGCTGTCGTCGGCGCGTTGCTCGAGAATTCCGAGCGCGACCTGGATGCGGGCGATGGGGGAGCAGAGTTCGTGGGCGATGTCCCCGAGGAAACGTTTTTGGCCGGTGACGAGTCCGGAGAGGCGGCCGGCCATCTGGTCAATCGCGCCGCTGAGCGCGCCAAGTTCGTCCTGACGGTGGACGTCGGTGCGGACGTCGAAGCGGCCTTCGGCGATTT
>DATMLG010000110.1:0-15976 GCA_035570675.1 Verrucomicrobiia bacterium
TCCGGCCGTGCAAGACATCACGAGCGCAAACGTCGCCACGAACCCATTGAGATAAATCGTTTTGAATGGAGTGCCTTGGTTCATGCTGTAGTTAGCTGCGAGTCCCCGGAGCAGAACGTTCCTGAAGATCATCGGGGCGCAAGGATTCGTAAGCTTATTGTCAGGCACTTATTATTGGGCTTTTGGCACGTAGTCAACCCAAATCGAGTCACGCCGTCTCCTGCCTGTGGTGGCCAACGTCAATCGGCTCAAATAGTTCGCAGCGCGGTCAACTCGCTTTGAGATTGCTTGCCAGTTGAGCTTCCGCTTCCAGTATGGCCATAATTGTTAACAGCGCGTTGCCTTCCAGCCGGTTGTTCCCGTAAAGGAACAGCTTGCGGAGCGTGGTTTTCAGCAGGGCGCGGCTGATGAGGTCGGCGGCGGCGTTCAAGGCTGCCAGATTGCGCGCCAGAATTTTTGCGGCGTGGCCGGCAGGATGGGATTGGTGACGTTCACCACGCTGCTCGTAAGCAGGTTAGTCACGACCGGCGTCCAATGGACGAGGTCCGGCGAAGTTTGCAGCACATAAGACACGCCCGGCTGTCCGCGCAATTGGAACACGAACATGTTGTTGGACTGGCCGGAGGGCGGCGTGACAACCAGGGCCGGCGAGGCCGGAGACAGTGTGAAAAGCGTTAGCGAGTACGGCGCGAAGGAATAATTGAACGAGGCGCCGCCGCCCGAAAAGGTGTTGGTGGCGATGTCCTCCGCGCCGGGGACCTGCGAATTCGTCTCCGCGGCGTCGTCCTGTGGCATGCCGTAGGAGCGGATGGTGACGGCGGAATTTGGCGCAAACCCGGCAAGGTTGACCGGGCGTGTATAAGAATTCGTCGGGTCTTTGTTAATCACCAGCACGCTTACAGAGCCATCAACGTGTTGCGCGGCGTAATCCGACAGCAATGCATCGCCGCTGGCCGGGTTCAGGATAGTGTCGCCCGGCTGCGCGAAATACTGCATCATCTTCATCGTGTAAAAGGTGGGATAGCGCGTGTTCAGATCGAGGATGATGCCCTCGTCGCCGTTCGTGCGCCACCCGTAGAGGGAGGGATCGAAATCGCCGCTGGTGTCGGGGCCGTTGCGCAGGTCCCACCAGATGTAGGAATTGAATTCAGTTTTCAATATCTGGCTGATGCTGTCCGCCAGATAAAGGCCGTTGACGAGGCTCGTGGATTGCCGGCCATCGGCGCCGGCGTCGTTGTTGTTTTCGGTGCAAACCAGTTCGATGTTGGTCCCGGCGGGGCCGCAGTAATCGCTGATTTGCTGCCGCAAATTGGCGGCGTCCACCACCCAGTTGGTCGAGACCTGCAACAGATAGGCGTCGCTGTCCGTATCGTATTCCGGATAAAAGTGTTCCACGGCAAAGTCCGGCGTCACCCCCAGACTGCTCAAAGTGGCCAGGAGCACAGGCGTCCAGCCGTAATGGATTAAACCGGTGCGTGAATTGGTGACGTAGTGGAGGCCGGTGCCGTAACTGTCCTCGCCCGTCGCTACCATGATGCCAACCTTGACCGTCGGGTCGGCGGCCTTCATGGCGGCATAATATCCCTGAAAACGCATCGCATAGGTCCACGGGTCATGCGCCGCGTAGGGCGGGTTGGTGTTGTAGTCCGTTTCCCATGAACCATAACATTCGTTGCCGACCTCCCAGTACTGGTAGCCGCAGTGATTGGTCACATTGGCGTAACGCACCCAGGCCGCCGCCTCATTACTATCACCGGTGCCGTAATTGGCAGTGATGAAGGCGTTGAAGCTGTGGTTGGTGGCGATTTGCATGAAGTCGTTGAACGACGTCTGCCATTGCCAGGTGTTGGTCAGGGAGGTGTCGGTCGCCCAGTTGTACTCGTCCGAAAGCGAGCCGCCGGGGAAACGCAGCGTCCGGCAGCCGATTTCCTGCAACGCGCTCGCGGTTGTGGGCGTGTCGAAGTATCCATCCCAGATGACGGCGTTCACGCCATACAAACGGGGATCCACGGTGCGGACCGCGTGCGTGACATCCACGCTGAACCCGTTCACCACGGTCAGTATGTTCGTGGCCGAGCCGAAATAGTTTGGATTGTTGATGGTTCCAACGACTGTATAGGTACCGGCGCCGGTAGGGACGGTGGTTGAGCCGTTATAGGTCACATTGACCGACAGGCCCGGCGGCGCGGTCGTCACCGACGCGTTTTTTGGCGTGCCATCGGCGCTTTGGAAGAGGTTGCCCAGCGTGACGCCTGCCGGCGCCGGCGCAATGACCAGCGTGTTCGTCGCGCTGCCGGTGTAGGCGGGGTCAGTGATGGCGGCGATGACCGTGTAGCTGCCGGCGTTGGTGGGTGGGAAAAATGCGCCATTGTAGATGACGCTGACGGCGAGGCCCGGAGGCGAAGTTGTGGCGGTCACCGGTTCAGCCGCGCCGTCGTAAGTTTGCGAAAGGTTGCCCAGGGTGACGCTGGCCGGCTGCGACTGGCCGAAGGCAAGCAGCACCTGGGACTGGCCGGGCGTGCCGTTGACAAAGACGGTGGCCATGGCGTAGCCCGGCGGGAAATTGGTGACCGGCAGGGCGTTGAAGGAATTGGTGGACCAGTTCGTGGTGGAAAGGAAGACGCACTCCTCGTTCGCCAGGTTGCGCAGTTGCACCAGCGGGTGGTCAGTCGGCGAACTTTGGTTGCCGCCGCCGGCGGCCTCCGATATGCCGCGAAAAATTGAGCCAGTCACCACCAGCGTGTTGCTGTTGGGCGGGGGCATGAATGAGACGGAGGCGGGCTGCGGCTGCCATGAGGCGCTGAAGCCGAGTCCGGGATCAAAATATTCCGCGCTGTTGTCAGCGACCTGATCTCCGCCGGTCACCAGCACCCGCCCGTTGGGCAACAGGGCCGCCGTGCCATAAGTGCGTAGAGCGAATTCCGATGCAGTCGACTGCCATCGACCGGTTGCCGGATCGTACATTTCGCAGGTGACGCCGGTGTTCCCGCGCGTGAGCAACACCTTTCCGTTCGGCAGCAAAGTTGCCGAATGAGCCGAGTGGGCTGCGAGCATTGGCCCGATCAATGTCCAGGTTTGCGAGGCGGGATTGTACAACTCGGCGTTCGTGGATGTGTAGGTCGATTGGCCCCCGGCCGCCAGCACCAATCCGTTGGGCAGCAGGGTCAGCGTATGATTGTAACGCGCCGCGACCATGGTGCCCGTGGAACTCCATGTTCCGGCCACCGGATCATAGAGCAAACTTGCGCTGGTCGGCCCACCGGCGCCGTAGCCGCCCGCCACGAGCACTTTTCCGCCGGGCAACAACACCCCCGGGCCACTGGTGAATCCCGATGACAACGGGCCGGTCAACGTCCACTTGCCGGCCGCCGGGTCGTAGATCTCCGTGCTGGTGATGTAATTGCCGTTTGTGTCGCTGCCGCCAAAGGCCAGCGCCTTTCCGTTTGCCAGCATCACGACCGTGCCAACGTAGTGGTTCGTGTTCATGGCGCCGGTGACAGACCACGTGCTCGAAGCCGGATCATACAGCTCGGTCGTATTCATGCCATACCCGCCCGTGACCAGCACCTTGCCGTTGGGCAGCAGGGTGGCCGTGTGATAAGGGAAAAAACTTGTGGAGAGCGAGCCGGTATTGGACCACGACGACGTCACCGGATTGAACAGCGCGGCCGCGGTGTCGCCGACAGCGAGCGCCTGGCCGTTCGGCAGCAGGGTGGTGGAGGTCGTGTAGCCGGACGGAACATTTACGTTTGTACCCGCCTGCGTCCAACCGCCGGGCGCATAATCATAAAGTTCCGCCTCGGACATGGCCCCGCTGTTGTTGCCGCCGCCCGCAACAAGGACCCTGCCGCTGGGAAGCAGCGTCGCCATCTGGCCGTATCGGTTCGTGCCCATGGTTGCGGCGGGTGTCCAAGAGTTTGCAGCCGGGTTGTACACTTCCGTGGTGGACAGGAACGTGATATTGCTGCTCGCGCCCCCCGCGACGAGGACATTGCCATCGGGCAGCAGGCTGGCGCTGGCGTCTTGGCGCGGGGAATGCATGCTGCTGACGAGCGTCCACGTGCCGACATTCGGATCGTACACCTCCGCGCTGAAGAGGTAAGTGAGGCTGGGCCCGGCCTGGGAATTAAGTCCGCCCGCGACCAGCACCTTGCCGCTGGGAAGGAGAATGGCGACATGGCCCGTCCGCGGCGTGTTCATGCTGCTAGTCGTCGTCCACAAGCCGGTGGCGGGATCGAACAACTGCGCTGCGGCCATGGAATGGCCGTTGCCATCCTCGCCCCCGGCAACGAGGACCTTTCCATTCGGGAGCAGGGTCGCGGTGTGGGCTCCCTGGCTGCCGTCGGCGAGCGAGCCCGCAGCCGTCCATGTGCCGGCAACCGGATCGTACAATTCGGTCTCGGCGTCCGGGTTGCCGCCGCCCACGACGAGGACCTTGCCGTTTTGCAGAAGCGTGGCGGTATGAAATGCATGTGTAATCGTCATCGAACCCGTGGAGGCCCAATTTCCGGTGACGGGGTTGTAGAGCTCCGCGGCGGTCGTGGGAAAATGTTGCACCTGCGGATATACTTCGCCGCCGGCGACCAGCACCAGTCCACTGGTCAGCAAGGTCGCGGTCGCCCCGCCCAGCCGGCCCGTGACCATTGAGCCGGTGACTGCCCAGGTGCCCGTCGTGGGATCGTATAATTCCGTTTGGGCGACAGCGTCGCCGGTGACCAGCACCTTGCCATTGGGCAGGAGGGTTGAGGTGCCGGCAACCGCGCTGACCATCGGGCCGGTGACAAGGAAGGAATCAGCCGAGACGGTTTCCGGGGCGCAGACACTCAAAGAAAGTATCAGCGCCAGTCCGCACGCGGCAAGGCACCTGTGAAGAATTCCCATGGGCAGTACCGATTCTCAAATCAATGGTACAAGCCTCGCGGGACAAGGTCAATCATTAATTAGAAACGATGATGCATTGAATTGTGGAAATGATGTGCGCCCGCGCCGGCATTCGAGGGGCGGCCTTTTATGCCACCGCCCGCGGGGGCACAAGTTGGCTTTGGCCGCCTTGAGATTGGCGAAGGCCACTAGCACGGCGTGATAGGCGAACCCCATCAGTTTGCAATGGCGCTTACCCCAACATTTTTGAAAATGCAGTTCCAACATTGAAGAGCCAATTGTCGCACGGCATATTCAATGCAAATCTGCGACTTCAAGCATCGCCATGATGGTCAATAGCGCGTTTCCTTCCAGTCGGTTGTTCACGTACAGGAATAGCTTGCGAATGAGTTGTTTCAACATCACTTGGTTGATGAGTTCGGCAGCGGCAGTTCGGCCTGCCTCATAAGGCTCCTTGACCTTGTCATACGGGAGGAATAAATCCACGGCTTCCTGATATTTACGGCCTAGTTTGAGCAGCGGTCGTCGATCCTCTTTTGGCTTGCATTTTCACAGGCGAAGGCGTAGAAACTGCGTTGAAAGTCAGCCTCAACGCGGTAAGGAAAGCCTTGCCAGAATTCATTTTGAAAACCAAACTGCATTCCCTGCTCATCGTGCTGGCATTGCTCACCGGCGTTTATCCTGTCGTGGCGCAACCGGCGTTGGGAATTGTGGCGACGAATAAACAATTGATTCTCTATTGGCCCCTCAATGTCGGCGGCACGAACAGTGTTTTGCAGAGTGCGACCAATTTAGCTTCAACAAATTGGTTGTCGGTCACGGATGCCTTCCCGGTTAACTATGGCTCGCAGTTTGCCGTTTCGGTCACCAATGTGTCTTCCGCAAGATTCTTTCGGTTGTCACTGGTTCCTCCCACAGCCGACGGCATGGCGTTTATACCGGCCGGGTCACTCACGATAGGGGACACTTTGGATGGCGAGACCGATGCGAGTCCCGCAACCGTTTATGTGTCGGCCTTTTACATGGACACGAATCTGGTGAGTTCCAATCAATGGCAGTCGATCTATAATTGGGCTAGAACCAACGGATATACCTTTAACAATGCGGGTACGGCCAAGACGACGAACTATCCAGTGGAACTGGTGGACTGGTATGACTGTGTAAAGTGGTGCAATGCACGGTCAGCGCAGGCACGTTTGACGCCGGTATATTACACGGATGAGGGTTTTACGCAGATATTCACCAGTGGGGATGAAGGCACTACGGTGTATGCGAACTGGGGTACGGACGGTTATCGGCTGCCGACGGAAGCGGAGTGGGAAAAGGCGGCGCGTGGCAGGTTGAGCGGGCAGCGGTTTCCGTGGGGGGACACGATTTCGGAAAGCCAGGCCAACTATTATCCTGGCTCCGGCGAACCCTACGATTTGGGCGGGACGCAGACTTATGGAACCGGGGCGTCTCCTTGGACGAGTCCAGTGGGAGCGTTTCCGGCAAATGGTTATGGCTTGAATGACATGGCTGGGAATGTGTGGGAGTGGTGTTGGGACTGGTATGCAGGGCCGGCTTATCCGGCCGGCAGTCCGTATTTGGGAGGCACCGACCCACGCGGGCCGGCCGGACCGTTGAGCGACCGTGTGCGGCGCGGCGGCAGTTGGTTCAACGTCGCCTCTGTCGCGCGATGCGCGTATCGCAACGACGCCGTCCCGTACGTCGCCAGCAGCAGCATTGGTTTTCGGTGTGTGAGGGGGCTTTAGGTTTTGCGAGTGACTTCCAGCATGGCCATAATCGTCAAGAGCGCGTTTCCTTTCAGTCGGTTGTTCACGTAGAGGTACACCTTGCGAAGTGCGGTTTTCAGCAACACCCGGCTGATGAGTTCGGCGGCGGGGTTCGGCCTTCTTCGTAAGGCTCCTTGAGTCGATCATACGGGAGGAACAAATCCACGGCTTCCTGATATTTACGCCGTGGTTTCAGCAGGAACCGAGCGCCCGCAAATTCTGGATTGGTGACGCTGCCCGGTAGCGCGAGTTGTTCGTTCACTGGCGGCATATCCCCCCAGGAATTGAATACGTGCGCGACACCGTGGCGTTTGAGCGTGTCGAAATACTCCGGGCGCAGGAAGTTTTTGTTCCGCATCTCCACGCCGTACGCCCAGCCTTTCGGGACGCCAGCCAGAAACCTGTCCAGGTCGGCCACGAAGTCCCGGCCATGCTCGTACTGCGTCGAATAGAATTTGGAAAATTCAAAAATGAACATGCCTACGTTTCGCTTGAACGGTTCGAATGGCTTCACGAACGCCGTCCCAAACAAATCCGCGTTCAAAAAGTTTTCGTTTGGTTCCCCGGCCCGCTTGCCATATTTCGGCAGGTTCGGGAACTTCTTGATCGTGATTTCATCGGTGACTTTGAAGGTGAACAGGAAATTAGACGGTACTTGCGCGACCAGTTTTTCGATGGACCGACGCTCCTGGAACTGGTAGTAGCCCGCGTCCACGCAGACCGTCTTGAACACTTCCGCATATTCAGCCAGGCAATCGCGCTTCCGAAAACTTGCCTCGCGTGATGTATTTGCTCTCGTCGTAAATCATTCCGCGCCAGCCGGGATATTTCCATGAGGACGTGCCGACGAACACCCCTTTGGCCGCCAAATCGGCCAGCTTCTTTTGCAATTTTGCCCGCTCGAATACCATCAGCAGCGCAGCTTACCGCCGCCTCCGCCCCGGTCAAGTCACTCACTTGTCCCGAGGCCAAGTGTCCAAAACCCCTTTAGGCATGATATTCTGACCACACCAGTCGGTAGGGCGACGTCGTGCTTCCCCTCTCCGGCTAACAGCGATGTGCATGCGCGATCCGCCCAATTTCCACCGTTACCATCGAATCCGCCTGCGCCAAGAATTTCATCGTCTTGCCTGTGATCTGAGCCGAGCAACATGACCGCAGACATTCACGGAAAACCAACGGGTTTTCAGAGGCCGGCTAACGACGGGCTTTGAAACGGCGCCCAAACGCGAGGATACCAATTCCGCCCATCGCCGCCAGGGCCAGCGTGCCGGGTTCGGGTGTCGCCACAATTTGAAAGCCGGCTATTCCGCCATACGCAGGTATTGTGGTGGTAATTGTCTGGGAGGCGCCGGTAAGTCCCGAAAAGATGGCGTAGTCAGCGCTGGGATCAGCCCCGGAAATGTCAGTGCTCTGAATGAGTGATGCATTGGCACCACTGATCTCTGCCGGACCCATGGTCGAGAAATCATACGTCGTGCCGCCAACATTCACGGTTCCGAGCCTGCCCGCCGTATCGGAAGATAAATAAACGACGATGTTGTATGAAGAATAAGGAATCGAGGACAACGAAATGGCGACTGACGCGCCATTGCCGTTATTCAGGTAGCCATTGAGTAAATACTTGTTGTAGGTGCCGTCAGCATCCTGGGCGGGCGTGCTGAATTGGATCGCGTATCCGTACTGGCTGTTGTCAGTGAAGCTCGCGCCCACCGTTGTGGCGTTTCCGCTGTTGTCGATGAGGTTGTTCTCCGGATTGCCGCTGTTTCCGTCGATCAAGTAAGTGTCGTTCCAATTGGCGGCACTCACTACGCCGGCATATTGGCTGCCGCCATTGATGGTTCCATAACCGTCAAAGTTCCAACTGACGATTTGGGCTTTAACGCTTGTGGCAGCGATCGTCAAAATAACTGCAGTGGCAGCCACGACCAACATTCTCGCATCGAACAGTTTTTTCATAATTTTAGGGGTTTAGGATGGTCTGATTCTTCAAATATGGCGCAAGGCAAAGGATTATCGGGAGTGAACTGCAGACTGAACCATGTGCCTTTGTGCTTGATGAACAGGGCATTAATTTGCTGTCCGTGCGACAGCTTGAACAAAAAGGAGCCTTTGGGCTTCGCAACATATTTCAGGTCTTCCTTAAGATATGCGTAAAAGCCCCATAAATCCCGCCATAAAGATACAGATCTTGAACGACACACCTCTGGCGCCCAGAAAAGCGGGGCCAGAAAAAGGAATCTGCGATGCCGGGTGATCAAAATGGAACAAAAATATCGTCAACACTCTGGGGGTTGGTTTAGATTACGAGACTGAAATGAATGAGATCACCCTGATTTTAGAAGCGATTGGGCGTGGTGACAGGCAAGCTTCGGAGGATTTGTTGCCGGTTGTATATTCGGAACTTCGGAGGCTTGCGGCGGCAAAAATGGCAAGGGAGGCGGAAGGGCAGACTCTGCAGCCTACGGAACTGGTGCATGAGGCCTGGCTGCGCCTGGTGGGGAAAGACGGGCAGACTTGGGAAAACCGCAACCATTTTTTGGGAGCCGCTGCCGAAGCCATGCGAAGGATTCTCGTGGACCGTGCCCGGCATAAAGCCACGATCAAACATGGCGGCGGCCAGAGGCGCATGAATGTTGAAGAGCTGGATCTGGTTGCAACGACCCCGGACGACAAGGTGCTGTTGATTGATGAAGCCCTTGAAAAATTGAAGGCCGAAGATCCTGAAAAAGCCCGCATTGTGACCCTCAAATTTTTCGGCGGGTTAACCAACCAGGAAATCGCGAACAGTCTGAAGATTGGTGAACGCACCGTGGAACGCCAATGGACTTTCGCCAAGGCCTGGCTTGTGAAAACCATCGAGGCACGCAGTTAGATACTCGACTGACGATTCCATGGCGGACTCCCCCCCCTATTTTCGCATACAATCTGGGACACCTTGAGATGAGCGAAGCCTTCAAACGACAAGAGAGCATCTTCCAGGAAGCCCTTGAACTGACGGATGCGGCCCTACGTCGAGATTTTTTGGATGAAGCGTGCGCGGACGATCCAGCCATCCGGGCAGATGTGGAAGCGCTTCTGGCGGCTCATGAGATCGCGACCCGATTTTTCGACGAGGGCGGGACATCAGTGAAAAGTTCCCTTAGAACCTCCGGAATCGAACCCGGCGCGACTCAAAATCCTTCGCCGACATTGGCCGCCGAAGAACAGCCGGGAGCGCGTATCGGGCATTACAAGCTGCTGGAAAGCATTGGCGAAGGAGGCTGTGGCACCGTGTATCTGGCCGAGCAATTTGAACCGGTCCGCCGAAGGGTTGCGCTCAAAATGATCAAGCTGGGAATGGACACCAAAAACGTCATTGCCCGGTTTGAAGCTGAGCGTCAGGCGCTGGCCTTGATGGATCACCCAAACATCGCCCGCGTTTTTGATGCCGGGGCCACTGGAAATGGCCGTCCCTATTTCGTGATGGAATTGGTGCGCGGCGTGAAAATAACCGAGTATTGTGACCACAACCGTCTGGATGCCCGCCAGCGGCTCGAATTGTTTGTGCAGGTTTGTCACGCAATTCAGCATGCGCATCAGAAGGGAATCATTCATCGCGACATCAAGCCGACCAATGTATTGGTCACCTTGCATGACGGCGTTCCAGTGCCGAAAGTGATCGATTTCGGCATTGCCAAAGCCACCGGGGAACAATTGACGGAAAAGACCTTCTTCACCTCGCACGGCCATTTAATCGGCTCACCGAGTTACATGAGTCCGGAACAGGCGGAGATGAGCGGGTTGGATGTGGACACCCGAAGCGACATCTACAGTTTGGGAGTGCTGCTTTATGAATTGCTCACGGGCAAAACCCCGTTTGACGGTCCGCAATTGCTGCAAAGCGGCCTTGATGAAATGCGACGCACCTTGCGCGAGGACGAGCCGCAGCGACCGTCAACGATGGTTACCACGTTGGACGGGCAGGAATTGAAAATTACAGCCGAGCAGCGCGACGCTGAGGGCCTGAAATTGATTTCGCTGTTGCGCGGAGATTTGGATTGGATTGTGATGAGGGCGCTGGAGAAGGATCGCCGCCGTCGATACGAAACCGCCAACGGCCTGGCGCTGGATATACAGCGGTATCTGAACAACGAACCCGTGCTGGCGCGTCCGCCCAGCCGGCTGTATCGGCTGCAAAAGCTGGTCCACCGGAACAAGGTCGTGTTTGCATCGGGGTTTGCCGTGGCGGCGGCCCTGGTCATCGGCCTGGGCTCGGCGACCTGGTCGTTCCTAAAGGAAAAGGAAGCCCGCGAGCGCGCAGAAATCCGGGAAGAAATCACCCAGGCGGCTTTCGCTGTGACTCAGGAGCGGCAGGCGGACGCTGATCGCATTATGCTTGCGATTTCCAACGTGCCACCCTCGCTAGAAAGCGCCCTGGCATTTCGCTCCCTCGGTGAGTGGCACGCGCTGAATGGCCGGTGGATACCGGCATCCCAACGGTTCCTGATACTGTTGCGGATGGACCAGTTCGCCAGCCGGGACGTGGCAACACTGGACATGGTCAAGTGCGGCAGTGTTCTGGCGGAATCAGAGAATCAGACGGAATATGAAACTTTTCGCGAACTGTCCGTGGCCCGCTTCGCCACGAAGTCCGACTTGATTGCCACGGAACGGATTATCAAAGCAACGCTATTATTGCCGGCCAAGCCTGCCTTCTGTGAAGAACTGGAGCCTTTTGCCGAAGCCGCCATGTCCAAAACCTCGGTTCCCAATCCGGCCGCAACCATTGAACAGTCCGTTTATCCTCACCATGCCAATTTTTTTGTCATCAGCGCTTGCAGCTTTGACGGAAGCAACGTGGGCGTATCCTTCAACCAAACACTGGATCTGGCCAGTGCCACCGACAAGGCCAACTACCAGATATCTGGAACTAGTGTGACAAATGTGACATTGGCTCCGGACGGAAAGTCCGTGGTACTTCAACTGGCGGCAAGACTAAACGGTGATTTCAAGATCGTCGTTAACAGATTGAAGGACATTACGCAAAACGTGATCGCACCGGAAACCACAGTGACAAACACGGTCTTAAATCTGCGGTTCCTGGTCATGGGAGATGCCAGGAATGCATCCAATTCGATTGCTTATCGCGGCAACTCGGCCATCGTCACCGCCGGCGGATCGGACATGTGGTATGGCGGGGATCATTTTGCGTACCAGTATGTGAAAGTGACGAATGATTTTGACTATTGCCTGCGGGTCCAGGCGGTGGCGGACACGGACGGCACCGGCTTTGCCAGGGCGGGCTTGATGGCAAGGGATTCATTGGAGGACATAAACGGACACATGGTGACGGTGGAGAGGAATTCGGGCACCACTAGCATGAACGCCAGCCAAGGGACTTTTCAAGTCACTTTGCGGGCCTTTGCCGATCAGCCGACTCTTACTGACAGCCAGCCGGCCGGAAATTTGGCCCCGGCGGGCGGCCTAAACTCATGGGTACGGTTGCGGCGAGCTGGCACGAGATTCGCCTGTTTCAGTTCCACGGACGAAGTTAACTGGGATCCCCTCTACGAGTTTGATGGAGCGTCCGCCGGCGACGGCGCATTTACGAACAGCGTGCTTTATCTGGGCATCGCCACCTCCGCGCACAGCCGCATCACCAACACCACTGCTGTCGTCAGCGATTTGGTGACCACGCCGTATCAACCGGTCAAAATCATTGTCCAACCGGCGCCCAACCTCGAATGGCGTTCAGGGAGTGCCTCCACCCTCCGGGTGGTTGCCTCAGGTTCTTTGATTTCATACCAATGGCGGAAAAATGGTGTGGATATCGCCGGAGCAACCAATGCCAACTACAGCCTTGCCGCCGTCAAACCGTCAGACGCGGGTGCGTATTCGGCGCTTGTTTACAACGACACCAGCAGCCTTGTGACCGTGGATGCCGTGGTAAGCGTGCGGGTGGACACGGATCCGCCGGTCGTGACTGAGGTCATCAGTTACGACGGAGCAAGCGTGGGCGTTTTGTATAACAAACCGGTTGATCCAAAAACCGCCACCAACATCGCGAATTACAGCGTCAGCGGGATCACGGTAACCAAGGCCATGCTCATGGCCGATGGAAAATCCGTCGTGCTGGATTTGAAAGACCGGATCCCGGGCAAATTTTCCGTGGTGGCAATCAATGTGACCGGTTTGGCCCCGAACACCATGAGCGCCGAAAGCAAGGCGGTTGGCACGGTATGGAAATTGCAAACGCTCCCGGTTGGAGACGCGGCAAACCAGGAATTCTCGGCCACTTACGCCGGCGACACGGCCGCCATCGTCGCCGGCGGATCAAACATCGGAGAAAAAGACGATCATTTCATATTCCAGTACCTCAAGGTGACCAATGACTTTGACTTTCGCCTCAGGGTGCAATCGGTGCAGGGTGGCGGCGGGGTATTCGCGCGAACCGGTCTGATGGCCCGCGATTATGCAAATGACAACCTGTGCCATCAAGTCATGATCGCGGTAAATGCGGGCAATACTTTTCAGGTGATGGCCCGCACCAAGTCGGGTTCCATCCAGACCCAAAGCCAACCCCCCAATCCGCTGCCGGCCGCCTATGGCTCCAATTCCTGGGTGCGCCTTCAGCGCACGGGCACGACTTTCTTCACCTACTACAGCGACGATGGGGAGAGCTGGACAAAATTATATCAATTTGACAGCGCTGCGGATGAGGACGGACCGTTTGCGAACACCCTTTGCCTTGGGATCGCCACCTCGGCCTGGAGCAACCGGAAAACTGTTGCAGCCGTGGTGAGCGATCTGGGTGTGCCCCAGAATATGCCGGCCGACATGATGATCTCACTCGCATTGCTCGAATACCGTCGTGGAAACTATGTGAAGGGCATGGGTTGGGCCCAGCGGTGCCTTAGCTCCCCCGACTATCAGGCGGCACGAGTTGCCACTTCCCATGTGATCCTCGCAATGTGCTGCGAACGTCTGCGCCTGTTGGAAGAAGCCCGGTCCGAGTTAACCAAAGCCCGCGTGATGGTGGAATCCAACGCGGTGGACCAGCCTGACTACGGCAACGCCACGCAGGGTTTCTGGTTCGATTGGATTTCGGCGCGAGTCCTTCTGCGCGAAGCCGCCGCCGGCCTCAACGAATCCGTCACCGCCACTTCTTCTCGTTAGCGGCGAATCCGCCGAACAGGGCGCCCGATACCGTGCGACAGGGTCAAAAGCAAGAGCGCTCGACGCCCACAATCTGAATCTTGGATCGTTTGTCTGGGTGGTTTTCATGGCGGCTTCGGGGAGGAATTTCCGCATGTACCAGTATGACCCGCAAAAGAGCGAAAAATGAACACGGGCTGTCGGTAAAACTCACGAACCATGGGTGTTTTGTGGCCGGGGACGATCATGGGCCGGAGATTTGCCCGAATCAGCCGTTTCATGCCAGGGCGTTTACCCTGATTGAATTGCTGGTGGTCATTGCCATTATTGGCATCTTGGCGGCGTTGCTATTGCCCGTCTTGTCGGCAGCCAAGGACCGTGCGACCCGGACGATTTGTATCGCCAATGAAAAACAGTTCGGCACGGCGCATCACATGTACTCGGATGACAATCAGGACTTCCTCGTTCAGCCGAATTGGGGCAACACCCAGCCGGGCTGGCTCTATACTCCCTCCGCCGGTCAGCCGCCGATCCAACCTGCGGCCACGAATGATGCGCAAGTCTTGGCGGACTACCAGGGAGGATTGTTGTGGAAATACATCGGCAACACCAAAACGTATATCTGCCCTGTGGACGCGAAGGATCCGAAGATCAGTCTACCGCTGCTGGCAGGCGGTCGCGCAGAATGGCTGAGCAGCTACCTTATGAACGGATGTTGCATAGCCTTTGCTTATCCATTTACCTTTCCTCCCAATCCCCCGCCTCCGATCATAAAGACCTCCCAAGTTTGGAACCAGGGGTGCTGGCTGATGTGGGAGCCGGATTGGCACTCGCCGCTGGGCGAAGGCAATTTCAATGACGGCGCCAGTTTTCCGGGTTTCGATAATTATTCGCCTCCCGAGTGGGAAGGAATTGGGAGGCTTCATAGCGGAAAGGGCGGATCCATTTTGGCGATTGATGGCCATGTCGAATTCGTCACAACAAACATATACTACGTTCAAGCGACCGCAACGGGAAGGAGCCTGCTTTTTTGGTCCATGAACGCCAATGGGCACTAAGTACAAGTTCCCACGGTCACCCGCCGCACATTCCCGCAGTTGCAAGTTTTTTTAATGTTAGTGGCGAGGTTGGAGGTGGATTTACGCATATACCTGTATGACCACAATCAGCTGAACAACCGTCAGATTTATGATTTCTGCCGGACTGGACACTTCGGGCCGGAACTGACGAGGCACAACGCAGTTTAAACCAACCAAACTCAACCACCACCAAAGTATGAAACATCCAAGCCTGTTCACCAGAATTGCCGGGATATGGCGCCGTTATTCCAGGAATCAGCCGCCAGAGTTGGGGGCAATGTCCTTCCATCGGCGTTCGCATCTGGCTTGCGCGGTGTGCGTCGCCGTCTTTGCCGGCCTTCATGCTGCCAAGGCCCAGCCGAGAATCTATGGCGCTTACTGCTACGACGGACTGAGCGTAGGCGTGCAGTTCACCAATTCGGTTGATCCAAACACCGCAACAACCATGGGCAACTATGCCGTGAGCGGAACCACCGTCACCAGCGTCTCGCTTCAGCCGGATGGCGCTTCAGTGGCGCTCGGCCTGGGAACGCCGATCAGCGGCCAGTTTGTCGTGACGGTGAACAATGTGCAGGACACGAACTCGATTCCCATAGCCGCCAATTCCAAGACAACGAATACGGTTCTCAACCTGACCACCCTAGTATATGGCGATGCGAGCAGTGAGCCAAGCTCAGCCACCTACACGGGCAACTACGCCACCCTGATTGCCGGAGGGTCGGATTTGTACGGTGCCGGTGATAATTTCGTCTTCGAGTATCTTCTGGTGACAAATGACTTTGACTACAGCATGAAAATCGCATCGATCTCGAACGACGGCCAGCCGTTCAACCGTTCCGGTTTGATGGTGCGCGACACGGACAACACCGACATCTACGGCCACGAGATCCTGAATTCGAGGAACGGCGGGCCAAATGCGGGCAATGGCAGTGCGGACTCGGCGCAGGTGGTTTTGCGGCTGGTCAAGGATGATACCGTTGATTTGACACTCAGCGAACCACCGAACCCGTTGCCGGCGTTTTATGGCTCAAACTCATGGGTGCGGGTGCAACGGACCGGAACTGTATTCACTTCTTACTACAGCAGCGACGGAGTTAATTGGGC
>DATMLG010000111.1:0-2973 GCA_035570675.1 Verrucomicrobiia bacterium
AAAGAGAACTTGCCATATCTGTCACGGCGGGCAGAGTTTATACAAATCACCAACCGCCGGTGTCTATTCACTGATTATGGCAAAATTAAACGTGATCGTTTGCAGTTCCCTGCTGGTCCTTTGCTCCGCGATTCAAGGCCTCGCGCAATCGACCAACGATCCGTATCTTTGGCTGGAGGAAGTTGACAGCGCGCGCGCCATGCAATGGGTGCACGCGGAAAACGACAAAACCCTGGCCGTTCTGACCCAGGACCCGCATTACGACGGATTTTATTCCAACGCGCTGGCCATCGCCGAGGCCAAGGACCGGATCCCCGCGCCGATGTTGCTGAGGGGCGCGGTTTTCAATTTTTGGCAGGACGCGGAGCACGCGCACGGAATCTGGCGCCGCGCGACGATGGAGAGTTACCAAACCGCATCGCCGGAATGGACAACCGTGCTGGATCTTGATGATTTGTCCGAGAAAGAGCACGCCAACTGGTTTTGGAAAGGCGCCGAGTGCGAGGAACCGGCGGAGCGCCACTGCATGGTCGGTTTGTCGGACGGCGGTGAAGATGCGGTGACGATGCGCGAATTTGATTTGAAGGATGGTTTCGTCGGGGACGGATTCAAATTGTCGCGCGCCAAGCAACGGGTCGCCTGGGAGGATGAAAATACGCTCCTGGTGGCCCGGGCGAACAGCCCTGACGAACTGACCGCGTCCGGCTATCCGTTCGTCGTCAGGCGGCTGGCGCGCGGCGGGGAAATTACGAACGCGCCGGTGGTGTTTCACGGTGACGCGAATGATGGCGGATATGGCGTCACGCCGATGGCGCTGCATGACGGGGCGGGAAACCACGCGATCATCGTCATCCGGCCGCTGAACACGTTTGAGACGGAGGATTATCTGCTGACCGGGGGCCAGTTCGCGCGCCTGGCATTGCCGCGCAAAACTGAAATTCAGGCGCTCGTCCAAGGGAAGCTGATTGTGAGCATTGCGGAAGACTGGACTCCCGCGGACGTCACCTTTCATCGGGGAACTTTGCTGGCGGTGGATCTGTCAGAGGCGGCGAAAGATCCCGCGCACTTGAAGCCGGCGGTCATTTACGCGCCGGGACCGAGGGAGAGCTTTGATAACGCCGCCGCGACACGGGATGCGCTGATAGTAACGGCGTTTGATAATGTGCGCGGCCGCGCCTTCGTTTATCATCTTGAGGGCGGAAACACCTGGCGACAAAGCCGGCTTAACTTTCCGGACGAGGTCAGCATTGGAACTGCCGATGCCGACTTGCATAACAGCACCGCGTTTTTGAATGTTTCCGGCTACCTGCAACCGCCCAGCCTGTGGCTGTTGAATGCCGGCACGCAATCGCTCAAGGAAATCAAAACGCTGCCGCCGAGATTCGATGCCTCGCGTGAGGCCGTGGAGCAGTTCGAAGCCACGTCGAGTGACGGCACGAAGATTCCGTATTTCATTGTTCATCCCATCGGCATGAAGCTGGACGGCAACAATCCGACGATACTTTATGCTTACGGCGGTTTTCAGATTTCGCTGACGCCGGCCTATTCGGGGGCCATGGGCAAGCTCTGGCTGGAGCGCGGCGGCGTTTTTGTGGTGGCCAACATCCGCGGCGGCGGCGAGTTCGGGCCGGCGTGGCACGAGGCGGGACTCAAGACGCATCGGCAGATTATCTATGACGATTTCGCCGCGGTGGCGCGCGATCTGATTGCGCGGAAAATCACCCAACCGCGACGGCTGGGCATCGAGGGAGGGTCCAACGGCGGGCTGCTGATGGGGGTTGAGCTGACGCAACATCCGGAATTGTGGAATGCGGTGGACATCCAGGTTCCGTTGCTGGACATGGAACGATTCGAACAGATTGCCGCCGGTTCCTCGTGGACAGGCGAATATGGCAGCATGACCAACGCGGACGAACGGTCCTTTCTGATTTCCATTTCGCCGTATGCGAATTTACGGCGCGGCGTGAAATATCCCGAACCGCTGGTATGGACGACGACGAAGGACGATCGCGTGGGGCCGCAGCATGCGCGCAAGTTCGCGGCACGTCTCGCGGAATATGGAATTCCGTATTATTTCTACGAAGTCACCGAGGGTGGGCATGGCTCGGGCGCGAATCTGAAGGAGAAGGCGCGAACCAGCGCGCTGGAGATGACCTATTTCACGCGGAAATTGATGGAGTAGATGAGCGTGACCACGATAACGGTTATTCATCCTGAAAATCTTGAACGATTTGCCGTTTGAGCGTTTCGGCACCAGCATATCCCAATTTCGCCAGCCTTTGACACATATCATTCAGCAGGTCCAAAAGCGATTTTCTTTTTGGCAACCTAGTAATCAGTTTCTCAATATCATTGGAGATCATCCATTGCTCATCGCCTTGCGACAAGAGCCAGTTCAATAACCGCAACACTGCTTCAGGTTGGGCAGAGGGCAAGTCGTTCTGCTCAAGCAGATAAAGTGCCGTCCCGAACTTTCGGCCCCCATTTATGGCGGGGCTCTGAATTAGCAATTCCACGGCTTCAGGAAATACCGGCGTCATTGCCAACGTCCAGTCAACCAGTTCCTCAGCTTCCTTCGCAGACAGCGGGCATGGCCTGCCGCGCAATCGTTCCTGCCAATACGCCTTCATCCAGCGGCCCCAAATCTCGGTCTTTCGCTGTGGCGGCGCTCCATCCAGCATAAATCCCATTTGATTTGCCCACTCAGCACGCTGGGGGTCATTCAAGCCCACGAGGAAACGCATAAACCAGCCTCCTGAGTTTACGTCGAACAACCCGGAATAAACGATTGCCCCTACATGTTTGAAGAACCCATTTGATAAATCATTGCGAACATTCCGGAATCGGACGAAGGCATCGCTGTAAATTGGAGTCATTTCTAAAATCAAATCCCGCGACAACCCGCCGTAACAAACATGGGGCTCCCAAAGTAGAAACGCCGAGTCGCCGAATTCAGTAAACCTGTACCGGGGA
>DATMLG010000112.1:0-5822 GCA_035570675.1 Verrucomicrobiia bacterium
CCACGACGACTTTGGCCGCGCCGCGCGTCCGGTCGAGGAAATCTTTCAAATCCGATGGCTGCACCGGCCTATTGCATAACCCGCGCCGTGCCGTCGTGCGATGAAAAAAACTGCCCGACGCCTCACCCCCTGGTTCCGGCAAACCGCGCCTTGATCGCCTTCAGGCTGATGGACCGGTGCCGCGCGGTGATGCGCCGGAGTTCAAACGGCGACGTCGTCGCGTCGTTCACCCCAAACTCTGTCGTGCACGCGGTTTCATATCCCGCCCCAACGACGAGATCCCGCACCGCCGCGTTCCAGTCGCCGTAGGGATGGCAGAAATGGCGGATTGGCACGCCGAAAACGTCCTCCAATTTTTTCCGGCTCGCAAAAATTTCCTCCTTCGCCCGCGCCGGGCTGATGCGTGTCAGGTGCGGATGGGTCAATGTGTGTGAACCTATTTCATGGCCCGCCGCCAGCCATTCCTTCACCTGCGCCCGATCCATCAACGCTTCCTGCGCCTCGCCCTCCGGCGCGTCCCATTCATTAAATCCGCCCAGCCGGTCCGCCACCAGATATTGAATCGCGTGAAACCCATGCCGCGCGAGCGGCTCCAGTCCGTGCCGCAGAACGTTCGCATAACCGTCATCAAACGTCAGCCCGATGTGTTTGCCAGGATTCCCTTCATATCCGGCCAAGGCTCCCGGACCGACCGAGTTGAATCCCGCCTTTCGCAATTCTGAAAGCTGCCGTTCAAACAGGCGCGCGCCCAGATAAAGCCCACGCAACCGTACGCCACGCGGTCGCGGCCCGAGCTTGTGATACGTCAGGCAGGGTTTGCCGGCCTCGAAAAGCCCGCGGAACGGCGCCAATGAAGTATAGTGGGCTGGAATGGCCGGCGGCACCGTTTTTTGATAGCACGCCTCATTTCCGCGCGCAATTTCAATCCGCCGCCTTTCAAAAATCTTTGTATAAATAACTTGCGCCCTCTGTGGACAGGTGGAACTTTAATGGTGAAATTCGCGCCCGAAAGGGTCGTGGCGTGATTTTTCTATAAGAAAGATCAGTTGTAAATGAAGATTCGTTTTGGCAAAAAACGCGTTTCGCTCAGCAGGCTTCTGGGCTTGAAGCGCGACCGGATTCCCAAGGGTTACACCGAAATCAACGACTTCCTGCCCGAGGATGTTTTCATCGTGGGTTATCCCAAATCGGGAAACACATGGTTTCAACACCTCGTCAGCGGCATTGTCCATGGCGTGGATGCGCGCACGAGTCCGCCGCTCCTGGCGAACGACCTCGTGCCGGACGTCCATTTCAACGACTTTTATCGCCGCTATTCCACGCCGATGTTTTTCAAGTCCCACTGCCTGCCGCGCCCGGATTACCGGCGCGTCGTCTATTTGTTGCGCGACGGCCGCGATGCCATGGTCTCCTACTTCCATTTTTTGGAAACCATGCGTCACCGGAAACTTGATTTCCTCGAACTCGTCACCACGGGTGTCACCAAGATACCGTGCAAATGGCATCAACACGTCGAATCCTGGCTGGGTAATCCCCATGGCGCCGAGATGATCGTCATCAAGTACGAGGACCTCCTCTCCGAACCCGTGGGACAACTCGAGCGCTTCTGCCGGTTCATCAAGCTCGACCGGAAACGCGCGCACCTGGAAGCCGTGGCGGATGCCGCCCGGTTCCGCAATCTGCGCGCCAAGGAGGCCCGCCTGGGCATGGGGTGGCCCGAAATCTGGCCGGCGGACAAGCACTTCTTCCGACGCGGCGTGGTCGGCAGCTACAAGGATGAAATGCCGGTCAACGTGCTGCGGGCGTTCATGAGCGATGCGGCGGAGACGTTGCAACGAAACGGCTATGCTGCCGATGAATTTGCGGCCCGGGAGGTTGGGGCAGATTTGAGGTTTGAACCAAAGCCGCAACCCGCGTTGGAACAATTTCCGGTGTCAATGCCCGCCGATTAGCGGCCGGTGGCTTGCGGCCTGCCGCGCATTTTTGTTTGCCGTATTCCTGCCCGGCCCTAGAATGCCGCAAAAACGGCATTACATGCTTCCGCTCGGAGTCGTCATCCCCACCAAAAATTCGATGCCCTATCTCCCCGCGCACCTGGAAGCAATGCGCGCATGGCAGGATTTGGCGCAGGAAATCATCGTGGTGGACAGTTTGTCAGGCGATGGCTCCGTGGATTTCATCAAAACCCGGCTGTCGCATCCGAATGTCCGCTTTCTCTCCCATCCTCCCGGGTTGTATCAATCGTGGAACCACGGCATCGCCAACATTACCCAGACTTTTTTTTACATTGCCACGACCGGCGACACCATCACCCGCGCCGGGTTGGAACAGTTGGTTTCCGTCGCGGAATCTTTTTCTGCGGACGTCGTCATCAGCAAGCCGCGGTTCGCCGCCCGCGACGGTCTTCCCGCCGAAGACATCCGCTGGCCCATTGATGACATCATCGCCACGCTGAACATCACCACTCCCCGCGCACTGGCCAAACTCGAGGCGGTCATCTTCGCCGTCGCAAATGTGACCGGCGCATTGCTGGGCAGCTCGGCAAGCAACCTCTATCGCGCCGAAACGATGCGGCGGCTTCCCTTCCCGACCGACTTTGGCACGGGCGGCGACGGAGCCTGGGGTTTGCTTCACGCCGCCGAAGTGGCTTGGGCGGTGGTGCCGGAGATTTTTTCCACCTTTCTCATCCACCCTACCAATGCGTCGGACGCCGAAAAACAGTCCTGGCGCACTTCCCGCCGTCCGGACGACGTGTTGCGGGCCGCGATGACCGCGTGGAGGGGCAGCAACACCATTAGCGACACGGAGTTACAAAACATCGGTTGGGAGGGGATGATTGGCGCGCTCACTTCGTTCCTTGATGCCAAGGCGGCTTTCGACCAGAATCGCCGCGGTTCGGTTCCCTGGGTCGTGAATCCGCGGGCCTGGCAAAACCGCCTGGAACGCGGGCGCAGCGCGCGGCGGCTGGATGAACTCAAACAGCGGGCGTTGATGAATCGCGCCGGCCAGGACTTTTGCAAAGCATGTTGACCGGGATTGCGCAATCGATTTATGGGGCCTACCTTGCCGAACTCCGCAAGGGCGACGCGGCCGCGCGCGGCCGCAAAAAAATGCTCCGGCGGGCCCGCCGGCTGCTCCTGAAATTCGCCGACCCGGACGTGATTGCGTCGGTTGACGGATTCGCCTTCCAGACCCCGTTTTCAAGCAGCATACTGCTGACCCATTACGAGATACCGTTTTATGACTCCGTGCTGCCCCGCCTTGCCCGCGCCGTGCATGCCGCGCGCGGCAATCTCGTGATGATCGACGTGGGCGCCAATGTCGGCGCCGTTACGCGCCTCGTCTCCCGCGAAACCGAAGGCCGTTTTTTATGCATTGAGGCCAATCCGCGCTTCAAGGCCAGCCTGAACCATAACCTGGCGCAGATCCCGCACAGCCGCGCCCGCTTCGTGGCCCTGACCGACGAGGCGCGGAGCCTGAACGTCCGGCACAATTACGCCGAGGGCAATTCCTGCATCGAACCCGCCGCCGGCGGCGAACTGCTTGAATTTATCACGCTGGACGAGGCCCTGGCGGCCGAGCCGGATTATCGCGCGCCCAATCTGGTGAAGATTGACACCGAAGGCTTTGAACTGAAGATCCTTCGTGGCGCCACCCGCATGCTGACGGAACTCAGGCCGCCATTGTTTTTTGAGTTTTTTCCCGAATTCATCCGCCGTGAGGGCGGTGAACCCGATGGCCTGTTCGAACTCCTCGCGCGGCATGGCTATGATTTCTTTTTGTTTTACGACGGCGCCGGAAACCTGCTCACCCCGGTGGACGGCAGCCGGACGGAGCAACTCCTCGCGCTTCGCCGCTATTGCGAACTCCGCCGTTCCTTTTTCGATGTGGCCGCGTTTCATTCCGCCGACGCCGCGCTGAGCCGCGAATTCTTCGCCGCCGAGGTGGCCTTCTTCGACCGCAGCCTCAAACACTGACGCGCCAACCTGCAACATGGGCAAATCTCGAACCCCCTCATTACTGCGCCGCGCGCGAAAAGCCTGGAAGCTGCGCCGCTTCCTGCGCTTGGGCATGAAGCCGTGGACGAAGGGCTACATCGAGTACAAAGTTCGGGAAATCGGGCGGGTTCTCGGCGGGGGCGCCTTTCCTTCCGGCGAACTGCCGCCGGGTTACGGTTTCCGCCTGGATGAACGCATCGTCGAGTATCCCTGGTTTTTTTCCCGCCTGCCGGCCGGGCCGGGCGTTCTGCTCGATGCCGGTTCCATTTTGAATTTCGATTTTCTGCTCGACCATCCGTCCCTCAAAAGCAAGAACCTCCATATCTGCACGCTCGCGCCGGAATCGGATTGCTTCTGGCAGAAGGGAGTCTCCTATTTGTTCGACGACTTGCGCCGGCTGCCTTACCGCGATGGCTGGTTTGACTGGGCGGTGTCAATCTCCACGCTCGAACACGTCGGCATGGACAACACGCTGCTTTACACGGCGGACGCCGCGAAGAAGGAGGCGCAGTTGCGCGACCATTTGCGCGCCGTCGCCGAACTCAACCGCGTGTTGAAGCCGGGCGGCACGCTGTACATCAGCGTTCCCTTCGGCCGCGCGCACAATCACGGCTGGCTTCAAATATTCGATCAGTCGGGCATTGATGCCATTGTGCGTGCGTTTGATCCGGCCTCGTTCACGCTCGATTATTTTCTTTACCATCCGGAAGGCTGGCGGCGTTCCTCCGCTTCAGGGGCGGCGGAGGCGACCTTCTTTGACATCCATCACTCCGCCGGTTACGACGCCGATTTCGCGGCCAGCGCCCGCGCCGTCTGCTGCCTCGAACTGAAAAAATCCGCCGATGTCCACCCCCGGTGATTCCACCGCTCCGCTGGCGTTGACCTTCATCCTGCCAACGCGCAACCGGCGGGATTACGTGGGCCGGGCAGTTGACTCCTGTCTGCGGGTCGAGCGGCCGGGTGTGCGCGTGGAATTGCTCGTCGTGGACGGCAACAGCACCGACGGCTCCTTCGAGGCGTTGCAACAGCGTTACGGGGCCGATTCCCGCGTGCGCTTGATTCGTCAGACCGGCCCCCCGGGCTTCATGCCGGCCTGTTTCCTCGCCGTTCCCCAGGTTCAAACGCCCTTCGTCACCTTCATGTATGACGATGATGTGCTCTCGCCCTTTTGGGGCGACATGCCGCTCGAAATGCAACGGCGTGCCAGCGAATTCGTCCTCGGCTTCAGCATCGCCGGTGATATTCGCGGGGTGGTTCCCTTCGAGCGCGTCAAGCAGGTGCTCATGGTGAAGCCATCGTCGCTGCTTCGGGCGTTCAGCGGCTGCGGCCGCGCCCTTTCCTCGCATGATCTGCCTTACAGCCCTGTGTGCGCCCTCACCCGCACCGACGTGCTGCGCGAATGGATGGCCGAATTGGAGCGTTTTACCAATGGCCGCGCCATGCGGCATTATTTCATGATGGAGCGTAATGCCGGTCCGGACCTCATGATTTATTTTTATTCCATCCTTCGCCATAATCGAGAAATTCCGGTCTTCGACGGCCCGGTGGCGCAGTTCTCCGCGCACGCGGATTCGATCACCTCGGGGCTTGAGCCGACCGATCTTCCCATTGGCTACTGGCTGGCCTTTCGCTGGCTTTGCGACCGGTTGCGGGCGGAACACAGAAGTTCCGATGCCGGTTGGTGCTCGGCCTACGCCGTCCGGCAGGGACTGAGGTTGATCCTCAAGCGCGTGCGCCGTGGTCGTGGCCGATGGCTGGGAACACTTCTCGCGGAGGTGCTGGGGCTTGCGTTATGCACGCTGGCCAGTCGTGGCGCGGGGGCCT
>DATMLG010000113.1:0-3117 GCA_035570675.1 Verrucomicrobiia bacterium
GATTTGGTGGTCTTGGAAACCGGCGCGAATCTGGCGGCGGTAAATTGTGTGCGGCGCTCAATCATGGCCGCGTTGAGACTCTTGAGCCAGGCGCGGCCCCACCAACGAAACAACAGACCGGTGAGGTACGCGCTAAGACACGCGTGCCAGAGGATGGACGGCCAGGCGTTTTCTTTCACCCAACTGAAGGCGAAACCGATTCCGAACCCCAGCAGGCCGCCAATCAGCAGTAATGATTTCATATGAACACCGGTCTAACAGGGTGGATAAGCAGTTGCATTGCCAGCTTTGGGGGGTGGTTGGTTTTGGGCAAGTTTGGGCTATTTACGGGCGAATTGGCGGGCAAAAATGGCCTCCGGGGAGGCTTCCACGAAGTCGCCGGGAATATTTTGCCCATTACTTAGATATCGAATGGCGCAATTTGAGCCCAATACCAGATTCCATATCTTTCCCCAGCGCGATTCCTCGTCCAAATGTGAGATGGCAATGTCCTCGACCGGCAGGGCCGAGAAGGCCCGAGTTTGTTCGAGCAAGACCGATATTTCATACGCGCCGTTCAGAACCAGATGAACATGAACCGCGCCCAATTGTTTGATCTGGCCGGCGAGCTCCTTGATGGCAATGGGATTTCGCCAGTCAATTCCGGGAAGGTCGACAAAGCCGACGTCTTCTGAAAGGACGCCGCCGGACTGCCAGGCGCGTTCGTTTTCGACGCCGAGAATTTCACAATAGACACTGAGCGATTCGGCCATGTTCGCGGTGGCGCCATCGAGACGCCAGACGCGGGCGAGACGGCCTTCGACCAGCGCAGCCTGGGTCAGCCATTTGCACAGGCAGGTGGTTTTGCCCGAACCGGCCGGGCCAACGAGAACGTGAAGCGAATGCGGGGCGAGCGGCCGGGGTTTGCGCCACAGTTCCGCCAGTTGCATCCGGGCCAGATTGATTTCTTCACCAAGCGAGTGTGGCGGAATTTCCCCGTGCTGCGCGCGCAAACGGTCGAGAACAAGCTGCGCGTGGAGCGGCAACAAACCGGTCCGTTGCAAAAGCGCGCCCACGCGCCAATGTCCGGAATTCAACTCCTCCCCCGCTTCAGCGTTCGCCGGGTCCGGGCGCGCAGTTTCATTCTGTGGCGGGCGGTTGCCGACCTGCTGTTTGATTTCCTCAAGCTGCTGCCGAAACTCGGCCAACGCGTCAGGCATCGGAGCGACCGGTGGCGGCAGTTCGGGACGATGGGCCAGCACTTCGATCATCGGCTTTTGCCACAGCCGCGCGAGGCCGTTGGCCGGAAGCGGTCGCACGTTCAGGACAACGGCATCAGGCCCCAGTTTCTCGCGAATCTGGGCGACGGCTTCCTCGGCGGACGCAGCGATGAACGAAACTGGTTGCATTATGGGTTTGGGTTGGTGGTGTTAGTCGAGCGCCGGGATGGTGCCGGCATTTTGGATTTCAATGCGGGAGGGCACTTCCGCATAGGAAAGGACCGTCAGATCCGCGAAGGTGTTTTCAAAGAAACGACGGAACGCGAGCCGGATTTGGGGTGCGCACATGATGATGGGCTGTTGTCCGGCCGAGAGCAATTGCTGGATGATCTTGGACATGCCGTCCACGACGTGACGAGCCAACCGCGGCTCGATCATCAGATTGATTTCGGTGGGCGACTGGCGCACGCCCTGGGCGATTTGCTGCTCCAGACGCGGGTCCAAAGTGATGGCCTGCAGCTTCCCGGTTTCGCCCTGGTAGGGTTTGATGATCTGCAATCCAAGGGCGCGGCGGGCGTGTTCGGAAAGTTCGTCGGGATTCTTGGTGATGGCGGTGTGATCGCTCACCTTCTCCAGAATGCCCGCGAGGTTGCGGATGGCGATGCCCTCGGCGAGCAGATTCTGCAGGATGCGCTGCACCTGGCCGACGTTGAGCTGGGACGGGATCAATTCGGTGACCACGGTGGGATTGGTCTGCTTCAAGTTGTCGAGCAAGTTCTGGACATCCTGGCGGCTGAGAATCTCGTGGCAGTTCCGTTTGATGGTTTCCGAAAGATGCGTGACCATGACGGAGGCGGCATCGACGACCGTGAAGCCATTGAGTTCGGCGTTCTTGCGCTCGACCTCGGTCACCCATGTGGCCGGCAGTTTGAAAACGGGTTCCACTGTGGGAACGCCGTGCAGCACGGTCTTGCTGTTGGCGGCGTTCATGGCCAGCCAGTGACCGGGCATCAACTCGCCCTGCGCGATGGAATTCCCCTTCATCACAAAGCGATACTGATTCGGTTCCAACTGCATATTATCCCGCAAGCGGATGGGCGGGATGATGACTCCCATCTCCTGCGCGAAAGTTTTGCGCACACCCGTGACGCGTTCGAGTACATCGCCGCCCTTGCGCGTGTCTGCCAGGCTCACAAGGCCGTAACCCAGTTCGATTTGCAGCACGTCCACGGCGAGCAGCGTTTCCAGCTTGTCGCTCGCCGCCCCTGCCCCGGATTTTGTGCCCGCCGCTGCGGCGCCCGATCCCGCAACCGGATCCGCCGCGGCAAACTTGAGCGATTTTTCCTGGGTGCTGAGGCTGTAGGCGAGATAACCCGTCACGCATGCCAGCGAAATGAACGGAATCATCGGCAAACCCGGGACCAAGGCGAACACCACCAGCATGGCGGTCAAAATGACGAGCACCCGGGGATAGGCAAGCAGTTGTTTGGTCAGTTCCTTACCCAGCTCCTCCTTCGCCGCGGCGCGCGTGACCAGAATGCCGGCGGCGGTGGAAGTGATGAGCGCGGGAATTTGCGAGACCAGACCGTCCCCGATGGACAACAGTGTGAAACGTTGCAGGGCTTCGCTGACGGTCATGCCCTTTTGCATGATGCCGATGGCAAACCCGCCGAGAACATTGATGAGCGTGATGAGGATGGCGGCGATGGCGTCACCGCGGACAAATTTGCTGGCACCGTCCATCGCGCCGTAAAAGTCCGCCTCCTGCTCGACCTTGCGACGGCGGTTGCGGGCCTCGGTTTCGTTGATGAGACCGGCGTTGAGTTCCGCGTCAATCGCCATTTGCTTGCCGGGCATGGCGTCCAACGTGAAGCGCGCCGCGACTTCCGCGATACGACCCGCGCCCTTGGTGATGACG
>DATMLG010000114.1:0-3079 GCA_035570675.1 Verrucomicrobiia bacterium
CCTCAAAAATATTTCACCGGATTGACAAACTCACTCCCTCCGAAAAAATTACTTAATTCAACTCTGGCATTGCTCGCCGCATAAATTCGTCGAACAGAGGAACGGTGAAAGCCATGTCTCCGTGGGCCGGGCTGTATATCATCCCTTTCTGAATGAGCTTCGCCCGCACCGGACCGAGACTGTTCAATTTGACACCAAGGACATCGGAAATGTCGCTGCTGCGTTGTGGCCCCGGACCAAGACCGGCCATCGCGCGCAAATATCTCTTTTCGCTGGGCGTAAGCCGGTCAAAACGCACCCGGAAAAAATTGTGGTCCAGACGGTCAATCACTTTTGGAGTTGCCTCTTTGATGACGCGTAAAGTGATCGGCGAGGCATCAGTGCGGTTCCATGATTGATAGCCCCATTCTTGTATAAAATAGGGGTAACCTTGGGTCAGCCGGAAAATTTCCTCCAGAGCCGCCTTTTCAAAAACCACTCCGACGGCCTTGGTTGGGTCTTTCAATGCCTTGGCTGCGTCGGTTTCCGATAATGGGCCGATGATCGGGAAATTGAAAAGCCTCTCCGCGTAGGACTTTGACTCACCAGCCAAACCGGGCAAGATGGGCAGACCCGCCCCAAGTAACAACAACGGCAATTGGCGTTGCTGCATCTTGTGCATGGCCATGATGAGAGCGCTCAACTCCTTCGGGTTGAAATACTGAATTTCGTCGATCAGCACGGCGACCGGCGCGCGTCGTTCTTCTGCGGCTTCCGCCACCGCCAAAAAAAGATTCGGCAGGTCGCTTTCAAGATCGCCACTGTCGGCCGAACCATCTTCCGGCTCAACGTCCAATCCAACTTCCACCTCGCCAACGGTCAGCTTGACACCATTCATGAAGCTTTTCAGCACCGCCAGCCCGCGCCGGGCTTTATCACCGGCGCCCGCAATCCGGTTCAGATCATAGAAAAGTTTTCGCAAATGTGGCACCAGCAACGCGGCCAGCGTTTTATCTTCGTGCGCTTCCACAGATACCGTGCGGTACCCCTCTCGCGCCGCCATGCGCTCCATTTCATTCAATAGCACAGTTTTGCCGACACCTCGCAAACCCGTCAGCAGAATGCTCTTCTCGGGACGTTTTTCTTTGACTCGTCCAAAGAGAATGCGTGCCTGCTCCAAAATACCCTCGCGTCCGACGAGTTCCGGCGGAGGCGAACCTGCGCCCGGTGAGAACGGGTTTTTTATTGGATCCATACGCTTATGGAATCTATTTATTTATACTAAAGTATAGCGTTTTATTGTTATACAAGCTTACGAATTGCTATACATATGGCAAGCATTTTCTTCATAATTCACCTGCCCGCTTACTCATACTCATACTAAAATCCCCCTCTGTTCTCTTGGCACCGCCCGATAATAAAACTCCCCGCCTGCGCTGCCCGCCGCCTCCAGCGCCAGCGCGAAGCTCCAGAAATGATCCGCGTGCCCGGCCTCGTCCCGCGTCGCCGCGATGCTCACCCGTCCGCCCGGCGTCGTGATCTTCTCCGGCTTCCGCAAATCGTCCCGCAGCCGCCCGTCCGCCGGATGCCATATCCGCCGGTCCTCGTACGCCTGCAGCAGCTCCATCGCCAGCGCCTCCGTCACCCGCACCGTTTCCCGCTTGCGCCCTTCCAGCGCCACCGACCGCGTCACCGGCACCGTCGTCGCAAAATTGATCCCCGCAATCCGCCCCGCGCCAAATTCCTCCTGCGCATATTCAAACAACCCCAGCCCCAGCCCCGTCATGTCAATCGCCGCCCGACGAAACCGCGGCATCCGGCAAACCTCGCCCAGCCGCGCCTGCTGCTCCGGCAGCCGCAGATTCTGCATCCGCAAAATCCCGCGCACCACCTTCAACCCGCTCAAATCCTCCATCACCGTGATCACCGACAAATCCACCTTCCGCCCCACGTCAAAACCGACGAAGAGTGAGCCGCGAGCGGTGAGCAGCAGGTGGAGACAATCCTGGGACCAATTTCCCTCGCAGATGAATCCAACGCCGTCGCGTTCGGCCGCTGAAATGAGTTCATGCGACAACAACGTCAAATTCTCATCCGCGAATGCGCACTCATAATTTTGGTCATACGCCCGTTTGTCCAATGCCTGCGCCCGCGCCTGTTCCGGCGTGATACTCGCGCGCGTGTTCGCGTCATAAATTTTCACCCCCATCCCATGCGCCATGGTGCGGGTGACGCGGGAGACTCTGAAGCCGAGGAAACTTGTTCCAATTCCATACTCCTGGGTGGAACGGGCAACCTGCCCGTCGATTCCAGCAACCTGCTGGAAGTCTGCGCCCTTGCCGCCGCGCGAGTCGCGCACCGGATCGGGCGAGTCGCCCGAGCCACCCGAAGGATGAAATCCGGCGATCATGCGGTAAAACATATTGTGTTTGCCGTTGCCGGTGGAGGCGATGCGGCAGAGGAAGTCCGGGTTGGCGGCGAGGATGGGTTCGGCGGCCTCCCAGATGGCGGCGCTGTTTTCGTGAAAGGCGAATTCGTCGAGAATGAGGTCGCCGGAGAAGCCGCGGGCGGTGCGCGGGTTGGCGGCGAGGATTTTGATGCGGCCGATTTTTCCATGGCGTTTGATGCGGATTTCAAGGCGGAGGTTGCAGAATTCGAGGTCGGGAGAGAGATCAATGGATTGATAGTCAGCGCGGCGGAGGCGGCAGACTTCGGCGCAGCGGTCGAGGAATTCAGCACCGTTCTCGCGGGAGTTGGAGAGGACGGTGACGAGGCGGCCGGGCCGGGTGAGAAGACGGTCCACGGCCCAAGCGGCGAGGGTGAAGGACTTGCCGATCTGCCGGGACCAATGCAGGACGATGACGCCGGAGAGGTTGTCCAAAAAGACGGGCCACTGGAAGTCGCGGAAGACAATTTCGGGGTCCCCCGTCAAATCCTGCGGAGCGATGGAGGGAGGCGGCGTCATTAAACAGGGAGGTTGTTGCCGAAGAGGCGGCGGCGGATGGCGAGGACCTGGGCGTCTTCATCGAGATAGTTGTCCTTGGTGATGGCCTGGATTTCGGACATGTGCTGGCGGCAGGCGCGGGCGGCGTCGAATTCC
>DATMLG010000115.1:0-7055 GCA_035570675.1 Verrucomicrobiia bacterium
CCTCGCTGATGGCCCGGCCAATCAACTCCGCCAATTCCGGCAACTCGACGATCTGCTTTTCCAGTTCCTCGAGCAGGGCTGCCGCGCCATTTTCCGGCTTTGGGCCCAATTCTTTCAGCGCATCCGGCGAAGTTCCGCCCAGCGTCCTCAAAATTTCCTTCAACCCCGGCAACTGCTCCAGCGCCAGCCGCAACGCCGCCAGGTCCCGCGCATTCCCGCTGCCCGCGCTCAGGCGCCCAATCGTCCGCTCAAGGTCGCGCACCTGGGCCAGTTGCGCGCGGAACTTTTCCAGCGTCCCGCCCCTTTCCACCCACGTTTGCACCGCCGCCTGCCGCCGCGCGATGGCCCCGGCGTCGGCCAGCGGTTGCGACAGCCAGTCCCGCAGCCGCCGCGCGCCCATCGGCGTCACCGTCCGGTTCAACGCGCCATACAATGTGGCCGTCCGCGCCGCGTCGCGATGCAGCGGCTCCAAAATTTCCAGGTGCCGCAGCGTGGTGATGTCCAGCCCCAGAAAATCCGACGTCGCGTAACACGACAGCGACGTCAAATGCCCCACGTCCCGCCGCAAATGCTGCGTCAAATAATGCAGCACCGCGCCCACCGCGCCCACCGCTGCGGGTTTGTTCTTCAGCCCGAACCCGTCCAGCGACGCCACCTTGAAATGCTCCCGCACCGTGAACTGCGCCGTCTCCGGCGCGAACACCCAGTCGTCATAGCCGTTCAGGATGGGAAAACTTCCCTTCAACAATGCCTGCACCGACGCGTCCTCCGCCGGCGCGATGATTTCCGCCGGACGCAACCGCTCCAGCTCCGCCAGCAGCTCCGCTTCGCTCTCCAGTTCCGTGCATTTGAAACTCCCCGTCGTCAGGTCCGCCAGCGCCAGCCCGAAACTTTTTCCCGGCGCATAAACCGCCGCCAGATAATTGTTCCGCTCCGCCGTCAGCATCCGCTCGTCGAAATGCGTTCCCGGGCTGAGAATCTGCGTCACCTCCCGCTTCACGAGTTGGCCCGGCCGCGCCTCCTCCACTTGGTCGCAAATCGCCACCTTCCGGCCCGCCCGCAGCAGCCGCGCCATGTAACTGTTCGCCGCGTGAAACGGAATCCCGCACATCGGAATCGTGCCCCGTTTCGTCAGCGCCACATTCAGCAACTGCGACCCCGCCACCGCGTCCTCGAAGAACATCTCGTAAAAATCCCCCAGCCGGAACAACAGCAGCGCGTCCTTCGGCAATTCGCCCTTGATCCGGCGATACTGCGCCATCATCGGCGTCATTGGGCTCTCTGCGGACATCGCCCCGACCTTAAACGTCTTTCGAGTTGAGGTCGAAGCGAAACTATTCACCGAACCCGCATGGAGGACATTGCTTCGTCAATGCCCTGACTTGACCATCTTCATTAATTCGGTGGAGGCTCCGCCTTTTTTCAAAGAACAAAATAAAATTATCCGCCACTATCGTGTTTTATTGTGTTATACCGTGTTTTATCGTGTGGCTTCGCCGCCCATTCCGGACTCCGCTCCACAATTCCGCATTTGAATAGGGTGCAGGCTTCGTCCCGCGATTTAATTAAACCATGTATTTTTCGTAACCGGCGAGAAATCAATCCCTTCTGGGTGAGAAATGGCATGAAAAACCGTGGAAAAAGGTGATAACCGGTTAAAAATCAACCGCTTGCAGCATCACATAATATTTCAATTCTAACACCCTTGGTTTCAGTTGTTTCCAGACAAATCATTCCGCCGACTCGTCTGCGTAAGTGAGAAATCAAGGACTTACGTCGAATTCTCCAACGACCGTTCCCTTCCTTTTAGTGTGGATACACCTTCCACCCGGTAAACAATGCCAGACCGGAAGGTGCGCCCCGCTGTAGCGGCGGTCTGCGACCGCAACCCTAGTTTGGAGTCCACGCTTCAGCGTGTCGGCGCTTGCCCTCGTTGTAGCATTTCAACGATTTAACGCCCGCTTAAATTGTCAAAGAACCCATTGCGGCATCAATGCACGACGCGCGCGTTCACTGCTCACGGCTCACCGCTTACAGCTCACTTTCAGGGCTGTCCTCCACTACCTACCACCAACCCGCCCACTCTCAACCATCCATCCTCATTTGTCAAACTGTCCGTAATACCACCGATAATGTCCCCTTATGGACACGTTCCAAACCAATCGTCTGGCTCCCTTTTACCTTGCTTTCCGGACCTTATATTGATATTCAGTTGTCCTTCCGAATTAAGGACCGCCATGTCCACACGCTCATTGCGCCTACTTGCCGCACTTTGCCTCTTTGGGGCATTGCCTGTGACTGCCGCGACAATCCTCCCATCAACCAATGACCTCTGGGACATCAGCCAGGGCTCGGTAGTCACCGGCACGACTGGCGTCTACCTTACTTCCGACATTCGGGACATGTTCGGAGGAACTTTCAGTCAAACTGAACCCGGTCACACTATTTTCAATGATGGCGCACCGGTTGGCTTCGTTCACTTGGTGGAGTGGCAAACCCTTGGACCGGTGACGATTAGTTCCTTCGCCTTGTTTGCGGCTGGTGATGGTCCTGCGGCGAATAACTCAAGGGAGTTTGCTCAGTTCGTGCTCAAGGCCAAGTCGAGCGCATCGGCGACGGACTACGACCTCACACTGTACACGCTAGTCGTGACAAATCATCCTTATGTTTTTGTCGATCCCGTCAATTACGCTCTTGTCTCGACGAACATCACGCCTGTGACGGCCCAGTTTTTCCAGGCGCAGATTACGGAGAGATACGCAGGATACGGATATGACGGACCGAGGATAATTGAATTGGACGGGTTTGGGGTGAACCCCCCCGTGATTATAACCCAGCCAGCGAATCAGACCTTCGCTCTTGGTGCGAACGCTACCTTTGCCGTGACTACCACCGGGTCGACACCCTTGAGTTATCAGTGGGTGGTTAACGGATCCAACATGTTGGCGATGGCGACCAACGCGACCCTCGTTCTTACCAACCTGCAACTCAGCCAGTCGGGGAACAACTACTCGGTGGTTGTGAGCAACTCATTTGGAGTGACGAACAGCTCCAGCGCGATGTTAACCGTGATTCCGCCGGTGGTTCCTTCCACGGGCGATTTGTGGGACATCAGTCAGGGCTCGGTCGTAACGGGGTCAAGCGAGGTCAATCAAGGAGGTTCCAACCATTATGTATCTGACATAAGGGACATGTTTGGCGGGCAATTCGGCCTGTTTGAACCCGGTCATACCTTGTTTGCCGATGGCCTACCGGCCGGTTTCGTTCATTATGTGGAATGGCAAACCCCAGGCCCTGTGTCAGTGAGTTCCTTCACCTTGTTCGCCGCGGGTAATGGTCCTGCGGCAAATAACGCCCGAGAATTTGCCCAGTTTGTACTCAAAGCCAAGTCCAGCGCGTTGGCGACGAACTACGACCTGACCTTGTACACGCTGGTCGTTACGAATCATCCGTATAACTATCTGGATCCGGGCAATTTCGCGGTGGTGGCAACTAATATCACGGCTGTGACAGCTCAATATTTCCGTGCGGAGTTCACACAATACGCGGCCTTGTCGGGCTCCGACGGTCCACGGATAATCGAGTTGGATGGGTTCGGCTCAAACGCGCTGACGATCGTAACGCAACCTTCCAATCAAACGGTTACGGCCGGCGCGAGTGAAACATTTGCCGTGGGGGCCACCGGAACAGGACCGCTGAGCTTCCAGTGGCAACTGAACGGAATGAACATTTCGCCCGCCGCCAATCCCACCGCCACCAATTTCATGCTCGTGCTGACCAACGTCCAAATGAATCTCTCCGGAAATCAGTATTCCGTCGTTGTAAGCAACCTCCTCGGTTCCACCAACAGCTCCAGCGCTTTGCTTACCGTTGTACCCCCGCAGGTCCACTATGTCGACCTGAACAGCACCAATCCCGTCCCCCCATTTTCCTCCTGGGCCACCGCAGCCACAAACATTCAGGACGCTGTGGATGCCGCCCCGGCCGGCGACGAAGTTCTCGTCACCAACGGCATCTACCAATTCGGTGGACGGACCGTACCGGGTTCGATTCTTACGAATCGCCTGATCGTGACCAATATCCTTACGGTCAAAAGCGTCAACGGCCCCGCAGTGACTGCCATTATGGGTAATCAAGTGCTCGGACCCGCTTTCGGCGACACCACCGTCCGATGCGTCTATTTGGACAATGGCGCAACCTTGGCTGGTTTCACCTTGACCAATGGCGCGAGCGGCGTATCCGGCCCGGTTTTGAACGTAAGCGACTTGAGCGGAGGCGGTGTGTGGAGCGGATCAATGAACACAACAGTCTCAAATTGCGTCATTGTGGGCAATACTGCAACTGCACTTGGTGGCGGCGCTTATTCAGGCACTTTCGTCAACTGCACCTTGAGCGGCAATTCAGCCGATACCGGAGGCGGTGCGGCCAACGCGTCATTGATCAATTGCCTCGTCACAAACAACGCCACAATCTTCAGTATAGAGGAAGGTTTTAATTCAATCAGCTTTGGCTGCGGAGGAGGCGTAAGCGGTTGCACGCTGCAAAACTGTCTCATCATCGGAAATTCAGCAATAAATCCCCCAAACAATTTTCAAAAGGGTGGTGGAGCATTCGAAAGCGTGATGGACTCTTGCACTCTGACGAGTAACACCGCTGACATGGGAGGCGGTGCGGGCTGGCAATGCATTTTGAACAACTGCACGCTGAACAGTAACTACATATCCGGCATTTTGGGAGGCGGAGGGGGCGCATTTAGATCTGTTTTGAACAATTGCGTTTTGAACGGCAATTCCGGTTGCGCGTCTTATCTGAACACGATGAACAATTGCACGTTGATTGGCAGCTTCGGCGGCGCGTCGTATCAGGACATAATGACCAATTGCACCCTCGCGGGCAATTTTGCGTATAACGGCGGGGCAGCATATCAGAGCACGTTAAACTTCTGCAACCTGACCGGCAATTTCGCGACCAATCAGGGTGGAGGAGCGTACCAAAGCACTCTGAACAACTGCATTGTGTCCGGCAACATTGCCTCCAGTGTTGGCGGCGGCGCATATATGGGAATGTTGAACAATTGCATCATTTCCGGCAACACCGCCGGAGCTGGCGATGGAGGTGTTCTCGCCGGGGTGTTGAACAATTGTTTGATTATCAGCAACTCGACCCCCAGTTTGGGCTTTGGAGCGGCCGCTGGTGAATCAGGCGGCACCAATAATAACTGCACCATCGCCTTCAATTCGGGCGGTAGTGTGGGCGGAATCAGGGGCGGAATTCTAAATAATTGTCTTATTTATTCGAACACAGGATCAATAGCGCTCAATTACCAGCTTGGCACCTTCAATTTTTGCTCCACCACCCCCTTGCCGACGAATGGCACCGGCAACATCACCAACAATCCTCTCTTCGTAAATCCCGCCGCTGGTGATTTCCATCTCCAATCCAACTCCCCCTGCATCAACGCCGGCCACAATGCCTATGTCACCACTAACGTTGACCTCGACGGCAATCCCCGCATCTCCGGCGGCACCGTGGACATCGGCGCGTACGAATTCCAAAACCCCGCCTCCATCATCTCGTACGCCTGGCTCCAGCAATACAATCTGCCCACCGACGGCTCCGCCGATTTCCTCGACCCCGATCACGACGGCCTCAACAACTGGCAGGAATGGATTGCCGGCACCGATCCCACCAATCCGTCGTCCGTCCTCCTGATGCTCTCGCCCACCTCCACAAACAATCCTCCAGGCCTCATCGTCACCTGGCAAAGCGCGCCCAACATAAATTATTACCTCCAACGCGCCACCAATCTTTCCATCCAACCGTCCTTCCAGCCCCTCGCCACCAACCTCCCCGGCCAGGCCGGCACCACTTCCTACACCGACACCAACGCTCCCGCTCCCGGCCCCTATTTCTACCGCGTCGGTGTCCAGCATCCGTAACCGGCCGCCATCCCATTTAGTAGGAGCCGAGGTGACGAGGCTCAAACTTGTCCAGTTATCTTGCGAGTCGCCGCCTCTCATTGTCATTCGCACAGCTTTCGAAATGTGATCTCCCGGTTTTCTCCTTGGAAGACGTAGAGCGTTGACGGAGATGCTCTACTCTAATTACTTGCGCCCGACCGCGTCCTTCTCCCAGAATGCCGCCGTTGCCCCGGACCGGAACGGCGTTTCCCGCCGGGCCGCGAGGCGCACCAAAGAAAGACAACTCGGGTGGAAACACAGGCCGAAGCACCAATGACTCGCCCCAGTGAACCGGCGGAAGGCTCCCCGCTGGAACGCTACGTTCCGCTCGCCTCGTGGCTCCTGGTGATTCTTACGCTGTTGTTCGTTGCGTTGAAAATTGTCGGCACCGGCTACCTGCCGGGCGGCGATGCCCGGCGGCATGTCGCGCAGGCGTTCGCCAACAGGCCCTACACCGAAACCGTGGTCATGCGGCCCGCGTATCAAATGGACCACAGCCCCGGCTGGGACTGGCTGCTGCGGCAGTTGCATGAAAAAGCGGGCCTCACGAAAGACCAGCTCGTCAGCTTTTCACTCGGGGCGTTGATGCTCGGCTTCTTTCTGGCTCCGCTGCCCTGGATGCGCCGGCCCGAGGCCTGGCTCGCCGCGTTGCTGGCGGAATTGGTCGCCATCCCCGAACTGATGACCCGGCTCACCCAAGCCCGGCCGCTGCTCATTACTGAAGCCCTGTGCATGGTTGTGCTCATCTCATGGTGCCGGCCCGGCCCCGCGACCCCGTCCTGGCGCAAGGTCATCTTCACCACCATCGCCATCGCCCTCTCCACGTGGATGCATGGGACGTGGTATTTGTGGGTGCTGCCCGTCACCGCGTTTTATCTGGCGCGCTGGTGGCAGGCGGCCGTTTCGCTGACCTGTTGCTGGATCGGCGGCGCGCTTGCGGGGGCGATTTTGACCGGCAGCCCGGTCGTATTTTTGAAACAGGCCATCCTCCTCATTTTCTCCATCTACCGCGAACACACGCCCCAGTGGATGCTCGTCGGCGAATTGCAGCCGCACTACGGTGAATTCGCCACGCTCATCCTCGTTGCCATCGTC
>DATMLG010000116.1:0-3265 GCA_035570675.1 Verrucomicrobiia bacterium
CGGGAGGGAGCGGCGGCGGATTGAAATCGGGCGGCAATTGACTGTCCATGACAGGCAGCTTAATTCACGTGGAGCAGGGGGGCAAGTGGTTACTCCGGGTGTTGTTTCAAAGCGGGCCATCGAGACGGTCGATGCGCAATGTGAATATCGAACGGGGGAGAACCAACCGTGATCGCCCAAGCTGTTGGCGGACTTTGGCGTTGTCGTCTCCAAAATCCACCCAGCGGCGAGCGGCCCCCCGCAATCGTTTCAAACATCCTCGAAAACCCGTGCAAAACGTGACACACTTACCCGCATTGGTGTTTTGCAATGCGGGTAAGTGGTATTGTAGAAATCATTAAAGCTTTTGTCCAGCAGGAATGTTGAGCTGAAAGTCAGTCAAAAAAAATTCAAGACGGCAGGTTGAAATTTTTTTGAGCCGTGACAACAGCGGCAAGGAGGTTCAGTTGCGCTAGGCTATGCTCGCTGGAAATGGCGAATCGGAAGTAGCCATTCTCGGGCCCGCCGGGGTATTTGATGAATGGCGGATGAATCCCCGCCGCAAGGAGTTGTCGTGCAAGCCGGCCGGCTTCGTCCTTGTTTCGGGGAACCAGCGAGATGATGGGGCCGGGAAGTTCCGGGACTGGAATACCTCCAATACGCAATTTGTGGCGAAGGTGCGCGACATTCCGACTGAGGTTTTCACGCATTCGATGATTTGTGCCGAGAATGGTGATAGATTTCAGCGCTGCGCAAGCGAGCGGCAACGGCAGAGGCGTGCTGCCGGTGAAAATTCCGCTCCGCGCAATGATGTCGGCTCGAAGTTTTTCGGGACCAAGGACCGCGCCGCCAAAGACACCGAACGCCTTGCTGAGGGTGATGGTTTGAATGATTCGCGACGTTGGGACGCCGGCGTGTTCCGGCGTGCCGCGACCAGTCGGGCCGAGTACGCCCGCACCATGGGCGTCATCCACAAGCAAAGTGCCACCGCGCGGCAATACGACGAGATATTCGCGGAGCGGCGCGACGCTGCCGTCATGTGAAAACAGGCCATCCGTCATCAACAGTGTTTTGACGGAGCCCAGCCGCCGGATGATGCGCGCCAGATCCTCCGCGTCGCGGTGGCGGAATTTTATGACAGGACAATCGAGCAAACGCGCGGCGTCGGCCAGGGAAGCGTGCGCGCGTTCATCCATCAGGACATGGGAGAAGCGGCCGGCCAGCGCCTGCGCCACCATGGCGTTGGGCGTCCAGCCGTTTGGGGCGAGGGTGGCGGTTGGCGAACCGAAAAAGGCGGCAAGGCTTCGTTCCAGTCGTTCATAAACCGGGTGATTGCCGGTGGTCATCCGCGAGGCGGAGACGTTCAGGCCGAAATTTCGCAAGCCGTCGCGCAAGGCGCGAAGCACCTGCGGATGGCTCGACAAGCGAAAATAGTCACAGCCGCCGAAGTAACTCAACTTGTGACCGCGCTGAAGGACATGGGTGCGCCCGGCCGCTTGCAAAGCGGGAGGCAGCGTAATGGCCGGTTTCATTTGAGCGCCGGACTTGGCGGGCGCGTGGTGCGCGGCTATTTGGTGAAGCCGCGCTCGCTGGTGCGGATAAACTGGATCAGGTGCATTAATTCCGGTGAGGAGGGCAGTTCGGCCTCAATACGGCTGAGGGCGTTGGGGATGGTCAGGCCGTCGCGGAAAAGGATTTTGTAGGCCTGGCGCAACGCGGACTGGGTTTCCTCCGGCACGCCGCCACGTTCGAGGCCGACCTTGTTGATGGTGCGTGTCACACCGGGGTTACCGTCCACAATCATGAACGGCAGCACGTCCTGCACTACCTTGGAGCAGCCGCCGATCATGGAGAGTTTTCCGATGCGACAAAATTGATGAACCGCGGCCAGACCGCCGACGATGGCGTGGTCCTCAACGGTGACATGGCCCGCGAGCGTGCCGACGTTCGACATGACGACCTGGTCTCCAATGGTGACATCATGGGCGACATGGCTGTAGGCTAGGAGAACATTGTGGTTCCCGATGGTGGTCGCGTCGCCATCGCTGGTGGCGCTGTGGATCGTGACGAATTCCCTGATGATGTTGTGGTCGCCGATGACGGTGCGGGTGAGGCCGCCCTTCCACTTCAGATCCTGGGTTTTCAACCCGATGCTGACGAAAGGGAAGATTTCGTTTTCCTCGCCGATGCGGGTGTAGCCGTCGATAACCACGTGCGAATGCAGTCGCGAGCCGCGGCCGAGCGCGACGTGCTCGCCGATCACGCAATAGGGGCCGATGTGGCAATCCGCGCCAATTTCGGCGCGGGGATGTATGACGGCGGTGGAATGAATCATGGATTCCTCTTCGCCCGGTTCCGGCAATGCGAGGTCCTTAGGCATCGATCATCATGAAGGTGATTTCGGCCTCGCTAACCGGCTCGCCGTTTACGGAGCAAATCCCCTTCGCCCGACCAATTTTTCCGCGCGACTTGGTGAGTTCAACTTCAATTACCAGCGTGTCACCGGGGCGGACGGGTTTGCGCCATTTTACGTTATCCGCAGCAATAAAATAGGCCAGTTTGCCGATATTCTCCACCTGTTTGAGGGTGATGATTCCCGCCGCCTGGGCGATGGCCTCCAATTGAAGAACGCCCGGCATGATGGGGTGACCGGGAAAATGCCCCTGGAAATACAGCTCGTTCATCGAAACGCTTTTCGAGGCGGTGATCTTGTTCCCATCGATGCGTGTCACCCGGTCCAGCATGAGGAAGGGGTAGCGATGGGGCAGAATTTTCATGATCTGCACCACGTCGAGGGTGTCGCCGTCGCTCAGTGAAATGCCCGGGAGCAGGCCGCCGCCGCGGGTGCCATCGGTCTGCGGAGCGGGCGGCGGTGCGAACGCCTGGGCCACCAGAAGCGGGCGGCGCATCTGGGCGGTGAGCTGGCGGGCCAACTCGCAGTTGGCGGTGTGGCTGGGCTTGACCGCAATCAAATGCCCGCACAATGGCCGGCCGCAAAGCGACAGGTCGCCCAGGATGTCGAGAATCTTGTGACGGACGAATTCATTGGGATAGCGCAATGGTTCGGTGGTGAGCACGGCGTCATCGCGGACAACGACGGCGTTTTCGAGGCTGCCGCCCTTGATGAGGCCGTTCTTGATGAGATATTCAATCTCCTCGTAAAAACAGAAAGTGCGCGCGTGGGCGAGGTCGCGTTCCCAGCTTTTGGGCGAAAGTTCGAGGCTGAAAAATTGGGTGAAGCGTCCCTGTTTGTCCGAGCTTGTGCAGGTGATCTTGAAAACGTCGT
>DATMLG010000117.1:0-4316 GCA_035570675.1 Verrucomicrobiia bacterium
CGCCGACTTCGGCATCGGCGACACCCTGACCACCGACGCCAATATACTTTACAAGGAAATCCCGCGCTTCACCCCCGAGGCCTTCAGTTATCTGCACAATCCGAATACCGCCAAGTTCAAGCAATTCCGGCAGGGCCTCGACCAGTTGTTGCAGGAAGGCGTCATCCAGGCGCTTTATCTGCGCAATGCCGCCGTGAAAATTCCCCTCCTCGCCGCGGTCGGCCCATTGCAATTCGAAGTCGTCCAGTTCCGGCTCGAAAATGAATATGGCGCCGTGTCCCGACTCGAAGCCGCCCCGTGGACCGTTGTGCGCTGGCTGCCCGCCGACATAAAAGAGGACGAACTCGACGCCCTTTCGCTCCCCACCGGCTCGCGCCTCGCCTATGACGTCGGCGGCAATTCCGTCGTGCTCTTCCAGAACGAGTGGTCGGCGAATTATTTCAACGACACCAACCGGAATTGTCCCCTCTCCGCGCTTCCCATCGAAACTGTGAAGGAGTGAGCGCAAACCCCGGTCGAAGACCGAGTCGTTCGATCCGGACCTGACTTCAGAGGAATAATTTTTCCCGACAATTTTCCAAAGTCGTCCAATCGTGCCGGTGTCTGACTTTGTCTGCACGCCAGCGGCGGCTTAATTTTTCGAAAAACATCATCGACAAGCCTCTGTTTTTAAGAGAAACTGGACCCGAAAGCGCGAAGACTGCATGCGAACAGGGGCAGAACTGATTGTGGCCACGAAACAATTCGCCCGGGATCGTTCCTGGACGAGTTGGTGGCATGTTCTGTCGACGACCTTTCTCCTGGCGGTGGCCCAGACGGGCGCGCTCATGAATCTGCCCCTGCCGGTGCGGGTCATCAGCAGCATCTTCAGCGGACTGCTGCTGCTGCGGCTGTTTGTCATCTACCACGATCAGCAGCACCATGCCATATTGTCCAAGTCGCGGGTGGCCGAGTTTCTGATGCGCATTTTTGGCAGCGTGGCCCTGAGCCCTAGCAGCGTCTGGCGCAGCTCCCACAATCATCATCACTCCCACAATTCCAAGCTCCGTGGCTCGCACATCGGCTCCTTCCCCATCATGACCAAGGCCCAGTATTTGAAGTCCTCCCGGGGCAAACGCATCAAATACCTTTTCATGCGCCATCCCCTGACCATAGGTCTTGGCTACATCTTCGTGTTCCTTTTCGGCATGTGCATTTATCCGTTCTTTAACGAGCCGAAGAAACATTACGACTGCCTCATCTCCTTCATCCTGCACGTGGCCATTGGGGCGATGCTGGTTTATTACTTCGGCTGGCTGACGCTGTTGCTGGTGCAAACCATTCCCTATATCATCGGCTGCGCCATCGGCTCGTATCTGTTCTACGCGCAGCATAATTTCCCGAGTGTTTCGTTCAACGACGCCGCCGGCTGGACCTACGAAAAGGCCGCCCTGGAATCCTCCAGCTTTTTGCGGACGAACGCGTTCATGGCCTGGTGCACGGCCAACATCGGTTATCACCACATCCACCATCTCAATGCCCGCATCCCGTTTTACCGGCTGCCGGAGGTTTTCAAGGCAATGCCCGAACTGCAGACCCCCAAGACCACGTCGCTCAATCCGCTCGAAGTCATGCGCTGCCTGCGCTTGAAGGTCTGGGACGTCGAGGCGCAACGGATGGTGGGCCTCGGCCGGCACGCGTAGCTTCGCACCAAACTCCGAATCTCTCCAACTCCATGAATTTCACAGCGGCTCAAATTGCGGCGGAACTGCGGGGTGAAGTCCTCGGCGACGGCTCCGTTCAAATCACCGGCTTCGCCCCCGCCGAGACCGCCCGCGCCGGCGACCTTACTTTTGCCGAGAAGGAGGATTATTTTGCCTCCGCTGAGCAGAGCCAGGCATCCGCTATCCTCGTTTCCGGGCCGTTCACGTCGGACAAGAAAGTTCTCATCCGTGTCCCCAACGCCCGCGTGGCCGTGGCCCGCGCGTTGCCGTATTTTTTCCCGCCGGACCCGGTGCAGCCTGCGGTTCATCCCAGTGCGTCCATCGCCGCAACGGCAAAAATTGATCCCACGGCGCATATCGGGCCGAATTGTGTGATTGGCGAAGAGGTGAAGATTGGCGCACGCTGCATGCTGATGGGCGGCAATCACGTCGGGCGGGGCAGCCAGCTTGGCGAAGATGTGCGCCTCTTTCCCAACGTGGTCATCTACTCGCGCACGCAAATCGGCAATCGCGTTGCCATCCATGCGGGAACGGTCATCGGCTCGGACGGTTATGGCTATGTTTTTGACGAGGGGCGCCAGCGGAAGATGTTGCAGGTCGGCAACGTGGTCATTCACGACGATGTCGAGATCGGCGCCAACACGGCCATTGACCGCGCCGCGCTCGGTTCCACCATCATCGGCGCGGGCACGAAGATTGATAATCTCGTCCATGTTGCGCACAACGTCGTCATGGGCCGGCATTGCCTGATCATGGGCCAGGTGGGATTTGCGGGCAGCACTCGCCTGGGGGATTACGTGGTAATCGCCTCCCAGTCCGGCATTGCGGGTCATCTGAAGCTCGGCAACCAGTCCATGGTCGGCGCGAAGTCCGGGGTGATGCGCGACGTGGGCGACAAGGAAACCGTGCTGGGCATCCCGGCCGGCCCGCACCGGGAGTACAAACGGCAGGTCATCGCGACGCAGCAACTGCCCGAAATGATCCGCCGCCTGCGGGACCTCGAAAAAAAGGTCGAGGAACTCAGCCTCCGGAACACTGAACTCGCGGGAGCAGGCCGCCCGACACAGACCGGCGCGTGAGCGAAGGCGGGCACGTTCAATCAGCGAACTGGCGCTGGTTTAGCTTGGAGTGAAATTTGACCTTCGTTGCTCGTTGGATTCGGTGGTTGTGATGTTTATACCTAAAGGATGCGTGTTCAACCAATAGCGCTGATTGTCGTCACCACAGCGATGTTTCTATGGGCAGGATCTGCCTATGCGAAGCGCGCTGCTCCGAAACCTGTTCCGCCGGTCATTTGGCAAGGAGTGGAATATCGCGCCCCACTTGATGTGGAGAAAATTGGCCATGTTCAGGCATTTGACCGAGCTTCGGGTCTAAAACTTTGGGAGACGACGGTTTATACCATCACGATCAATCCCATCCTTGAACAGGATGTTCAATGGGTGTTCATCTCAGAAATGCACGTTGAGGACGGAAAGCTCGTAATCACAAATGAGGATGGAAAGACGTACAGGCTTGATCTAAAGACCGGCCGAGTTGAGGGAGTAATGCTTCATAGGATGGCAGCCTTCTTGTTTGCCGTTGTCCTGCTTTTTGGTGTATTCGTTGTGTGGAGGCGAGCAGAAATTCGCCAACAAAAACCGACCGGTTAACCCGCTCGCTAAATCGCCAATCCGAAATCCAAAATTCCAAATCTCCCCACTCCGCACTCGACTTTAGCCGCCCGCCGTAGAACCATCTGGCAATGGCTCGTGTCGTCCTCGAAAATCTGACCAAATCCTTCAAGGGTTCCCGCCAGGAAACCGTTGACGCCGTCCGTGATCTCAATCTGACCGTTGAGGACAAGGAATTGCTGGTGCTGGTCGGCCCATCGGGTTGCGGCAAGACCACGACGCTGCGGCTCATTGCCGGCCTTGAGGAAGTTTCCAACGGCACCATCTCCATCGACGGCCAGGTGGTAAATGACATTGCCCCCAAAGAGCGCGACATCGCCATGGTTTTTCAGCATCACGCGCTTTATCCGCACATGACCGCGCGCGAAAACCTGGCCTTCGGCCTCAAGCTGCGCAAACATTCCCGGGCGGAAATCACGCAGCGCGTGGGCGAAGCGGCGGAGATGCTGGGACTGGCCGATTGCCTTGACCGCCGGCCGGAAGCGCTCTCCGGCGGCCAACGCCAGCGCGTCGCCCTGGGCCGTGCCCTTGTGCGCAAACCGAAGGTCTTTTTGTTCGATGAACCGCTTTCCAATCTCGATGCCCAGATGCGCGTCCAGATGCGACGCGAAATCGCCCAGCTTCATACCCGCCTCGCCGCCACGATGATTTATGTGACCCACGACCAGGTCGAGGCGCTGACGCTCGGTGATCGCATCGCCGTCATGCGGGGCGGCGCGCTGCAACAGGTGGCGGGGCCGATGGACCTTTACCGCCGGCCGGCGAACCTGTTTGTCGCGGGATTCATCGGCTCGCCGCCCATGAATTTTTTTCAAGGAACAATAGTGTCTGACGCAGGCGGACTTTCTTTTCAAGAGGAAGGCGCGCCCGGCTTCAGGCTGCGGGTGGACGGCGAAATGAGTCCGCGGCTGGCCGGGTTTGCAGGAAAGAAAGTGGCGCT
>DATMLG010000118.1:0-4782 GCA_035570675.1 Verrucomicrobiia bacterium
CCGCGCGGGACGGGCAAGACGACGATTGCCCGCATTTTCGCCAAATGCCTGAATTGCACAGGCGGCCCGAAGGTGGATTATCCGGACGACGATCCGAGGTGCATTGAGATTGCGGAGGGACGGTCGATTGACGTGCTGGAGATTGACGGTGCGAGCAACAACGGCGTCGAACAGGTGCGCGACCTGCGGGAGACGGTCAAATACGCGCCAGCGTCGTCGAAATTCAAGATATACATCATTGACGAGGTGCACATGCTGTCCACGGCGGCGTTCAACGCGCTGTTGAAGACGCTGGAGGAGCCGCCCGCGCACGTGAAGTTCATGTTTGCGACGACGGAAGCGGAAAAGGTGCTGCCGACGATTCTTTCGCGCTGCCAGCGGTTTGACCTGCGGCGGATACCATCGGCGTTGATCACAAAACATCTGGCGCACATTGCGAAGCTGGAGAAGGTGAAGATTGACACGGCGGCGCTGGACGCCATCGCGCGCGGGGCCGAGGGCGGCATGCGCGACGCGGAATCCACGCTGGACCAGCTTATCAGCTTTTGCGGGGACAAGATTGAGGAGCCGGACGTGCTTTCGATGTTCGGACTCGCGGCCCAGGGACAGATTCTGGAACTGGCGCGGGCGGTGCTGGCGGGCGAGGCGGAACAAGCGCTGCGGCAACTGGACGAGTTATCGAAGCATGGCAAGGACCTGGGACGGCTGGTGTCGGACTTGTTGAACCATTTTCGGAACATCCTGATATACCAGGTGTCGCGCGGTGATTTGCGGATGCTGGAGGTGTCGGAAGCGGAGGCGGCATCGCTGGCCACGCAAGCGGCGGGAGTGGACGCCGGGGCGGTGACGCGGGTGATGGAAGTATTGAGCGAATGCGAGATGCGGCTGCGGGACGCGGCGTCGAAGAAGATTTTGATTGAAGTGGCGTTGCTCAAGGCGATGGAAGCGCGGCGGGCGCTGAGTTTGGACAGCGTTTTGCAGCAGTTGCAGAGTCTGCGCAACGGTGACCCCACCGGCGCGGTCCCGGCACCGCAAAGCGCTCCCCTGCTCTCCCCTGCTCCAAAGGCGCAGCCAGCGCCGGCGGCGCGAGCGGTCGAGCCAGCAGCCCCCGTGGCGATGAATGAAAACGCTCCGGCGGCTGCGAATGGCGGCGGGCATGACGATTTGCGGGGATTGTGGGGCCAATTGGTGGAATCGGTGGGACGGGCCAGCCCGTTCATGCGGACGTATCTGCTGGAGGCGCATCCGGTGTCGTTCAAAAACTCGGTGTTTGTCATCGGTTTTGACGCAGAATTCGAGGAACATATCAGCCTGGTGGACAACGCGCGCAACCATACGTTGCTGCAAACGAAGCTCGGCGAACTGGGCCATGCGCGCGCGCAGATAAAATTTATCAAGTCGGAACGGCCGGCAGATTGGGCGACGCAGCCGGCTGAATCCGCGCCGGCAGCGGCGGCAGAAGCCGCAACTTCACCGTCGAAGCCTGCCATCACGCCGGCGACGCCTGCAAAGGCATCAGCGGGCGGCAAGGATGATTTCAAGAATGATCCGTTGATCAAGAAGGCGCTGGAGATTTTCCGGGGCCAGATTGTGGAGGTCAGAAGTTGACCGGGACGAAGTCGGAGAAACCAAACACAACCAATTGAATTGAATTATGTCGATGGGCAAATTGATGAAGCAGGCGGCGCGGATGCAGCAGCAGATGCAGACCATCCAGGCGGAACTGGCGGTGCGCACGGTGGAAGCGACGAGCGGCGGCGGCGCGGTGAAGGTGACGGCGAAGTGCGACGGGTCGCTGGCGGGCATCAAGATTGATCCGCAGGCGTTGAATCCGGCGGACGCGCAGTTGCTGGAGGACATGGTGCTGACGGCGGCGAACCAGGCGCTGAACCAGGCGAAGGAAATTGCCAACACGGAAATGGGCAAGGCGACGGCCGGGCTCAACCTGCCGGGAATGATGTAGTCCTTCCGGACGGGCACCAATGAAGACCGCCCGCTCCCTCCGCCTTCGCCAAGGCTTCGGCGGACAAGCAGCCCTCTCCCCGCTCCTTCGTCGCAGGGCGAGGGAGAAGAACCGGATCCGTCGCTCGCCTAAAGGGCATTGCCCACAAATGAAATGAATCTGCCCGAACCGATTGCCCAACTGGTGGCAGCCTTGCATAAGCTGCCGGGCATCGGGCCGCGTTCCGCGGAACGGCTGGCGCTGCATCTGGCGCAAAGCGAAACGGGCGAGGTGAAGCAACTGGCGCAACTGCTGGTGCAGGCGCGGGAACGCATCAAGAGCTGCTCGATTTGCGGCTCCCTGACGGAGCCGGACCCTTGCGGCATTTGCACGGACGCGCGCCGGGACGCGGGATTGATCTGCCTGGTGGAACGGGCGACGGACATCATCACCGTGGAGAAACCGGGCACCTTTCGCGGAAAATATCACGTGCTGGGAGGGAAGATTTCGCCATTGAACGGCGTGGAACCGGAGGACCTGCGGATTGCGGAACTGGAGAAGCGGCTGACGCGGGAACCGATCAAGGAAATCATCATCGCGCTGGGAACGGACGTGGAGGGCGACGCGACGAGCCATTATCTGGCCAAGCGGCTGGCCCGGCCGGGGCTGCTGGTGACGCGGATTGCGCACGGATTGCCGGCGGGCAGTGGGCTGGAGTTCACGGATGAAGTCACCTTGAGCCACGCGCTGGCGGGCCGAAGGGAATTATCGTGAACCGGACGGTGAAGTTCGGGCTGGTGGCAGTTGTCGTATTGGGAGTTGTGGCCGCGCCGCTGGCCTACCGGCACCGGCATTCGCTGCACAGTTTGCTGCATCGAATCAAGAATTCTTTGATTGGGAGCGGCGGCGGCGGGAGCTTGGGCGGTTCATCGGCGCCCGTGGTCAAATCATTGGACATTGGCGGGAAGAAATTCACGGATGTGCTGGGATATCCACCGTATTACCTGACAGTCACCCAGTTTGATGCGGTGCTGTTTGTGACGCGCCTGAACAACGGAGGGACCAACCTCTTTCATGTGCTGAATCTGAAGACCGGGCAGGAGGAGCAGATCCCGTCGATCGCGGATTTCGGCCGGAACATCGGCTCAGCTGGCGGCGGAATGCGTGATTACATCGAGCGCGTCGCGCCGGGCGAGGTGGTGGTGGCGAGCGAAAGCAGCACGGGATGGCGGGTGAAATCGGAGTACCGCCTGGATTTGCAGGCCGGCATCGTGGACACGCGCAAGGTCTTTTATTACGACCAGAACGGGCAAATCACGAACGTGTATGAGGGGCCGGGCTTTTAAATCACCCGTGAATCCGGCCCGGAGGTCAGGCAGCCTTCTTTTTTACCTTGGAGGCGGCGGTTTTGCGCTTGAGGTAGGCGGCGCGACGTTTTCTCTTTTCAACTTTGTTGTATTGTCTGCCCATAAGAATCTTTACAATGCCGATGTGTTCCGGTTGCTTATGAGACTATGATGATTAAACCCTCACGCTTCAACATCTATTTGTGCGCGGCGCTGGCGCTGGTTCTTGCGTGCGGGTGCCAGTCCCCTCATAAGGACGAAGACAAGGACAAGGATACGAAGGACGCCAAGGAGAAAAAGGAGGTCTCCACGGTGTCGCTGCACATGGAGACGGATCCGGACGGCATCAGCGATGTTGTGCCCATATCCATTTACCGTTCCCAGCCAATCGAGGTCAGCATGATGAAGGAGCCGTTTCTGGACAGTCGCGATCTGGAGGAGGCCAAGGTCATGGACGAACCTGGCGGGCTGTTTTCCATCCGCCTGAAATTCAACTGGGAAGGCACCGCGATTTTGGACAGCTTCACTTCCTCGAACCCCGGCCGGCGCATTGGTGTGTATGGGGATTTCAAGGAAAAGAGGTGGCTGGCGTCGCCGGTCATCCGCCAGCGCATTTCCAACGGCGTGCTGACCTTCACGCCGGATGCGACGCGGGAGGAGGCGGAACGCCTCGTGCGCGGGCTGAACAACGTCGCGAAAGAAATGAAGAAGGGCGAGAAAAACGAAGACAAATTTTGAGAACCAATCATTTTTACCGGGCCGGCGGCATTGCGCTGCTGGTTTTGTGCGCGGCGAACACCTGGGGCCGCGCGCAGATGTTCCAGTTTCCCACCGCGAACCACGCATTGCTGGAACCGGGGGGCGAGGAACGGTTTTTTGTCGGCACCACGGGCAAACAGTGGACAACGGGGACGTTCGGGTGCGTGCGCTCGGACGGGCAGCAAATTCACGAGGGACTCGACATCCGCTGTCTCCAGCGCGACAAGCGCGGGGAACCGACCGACCCCGTCATGGCCACGGCGGACGGCACGGTCGCCTACATCAACACGCGTCCATCGCTGTCCAATTACGGCAATTACATCGTGTTGCGGCATGTGATCGAGGGCATGGAAATTTATTCACTGTACGCGCATTTGCAGACCGTTGTGCCAGGCCTCAGGGCGGGCCAGGCGGTCAAGGCGGGCGAGACCATCGCCATCATGGGACGCACCTCTAACACGCACGAAACCATCACAAAGGACCGGGCGCATGTTCACTTTGAATTGAACCTGTTCGTGAACGACCGGTTTTCGGAATGGTACAAGAAAAACAACCCGGGGGAACGGAACGATCACGGCATCTGGAACGGTCAGAATCTGGACGGGATTGACCCGCGGCTGGTGTTGCTCGAAGAACACCAACAGGGCACGAATTTCAGCCTGGTACAGTTCATCAAGTCGGAGACGGAGCTGTGCCGGGTGTTTGTGCGGAGCACCAGTTTTCCCTGGTTGACGC
>DATMLG010000119.1:0-3831 GCA_035570675.1 Verrucomicrobiia bacterium
TCGGCCATACCCGCTATTCCACCACCGGCTCCTCCCACATCCGCAACGCGCAACCCCTGACCGGCAACTGCCGCCTGGGATACATCGCCGTCGCCCACAACGGCAACCTCACCAACGCCACCAAAATCCGCGACGAACTCGAGGCCCAGGGCCTCATGTTTCAGACCAGCGTGGACAGCGAAATAATCTTGAACCTGCTGGCGCAGCCGACGCTGCGCGGCAATGACAACAACCTGATCGAAACTGTCCGGCGCATCCAGGGGGCGTATTCGCTCGCCATCCTGACGGAGCGCGAGTTGATCGGCGTGCGTGACCCGCACGGCTTCCGTCCGCTCTCCATCGGCAAACTGGGCGACGCCTACGTCCTGGCCAGTGAAACCTGCGCCTTCGACCTGATCAACGCCGATTTTGTGCGGGACGTCGAGCCGGGCGAGATTGTCATCATTGACAAAAACGGCCTGCGGAGCGTCCAGGCCTTTCCCGAGCACGAACGCCGCGCCTTCTGCATTTTCGAGTACGTTTATTTTGCGCGGCCGGACAGCACCATCGCCAACCGTACGGTTTACAAGGTGCGCGTGGAAATGGGCCGCCAACTTGCTCGTGAACATCCCGTGGAGGCCGACCTGGTGATTCCGGTCCCAGACAGCGGCAATTGCGCGGCGCTGGGCTATTCGCTGGAATCCGGCATTCCCTATGAGATGGCCTTTGTGCGCAACCATTATGTGGGACGCAGCTTTCTCCAGCCTTCGCAGTCCATCCGGGACCTGGACGTGCGCGTGAAATTGAATCTCATCAAGGGCCTCGTCAAGGGCCGGCGTGTGATTGTCGTGGACGATTCCATCGTGCGCGGCACGACGAGCAAATCGCGGGTGAACCATCTCAAGGAAGCCGGCGCGAAGGAAGTCCACGTCATGGTGAGCTGTCCGCCGCACCGGAACCCGTGCTTCTACGGCATTGATTTTCCCGACCGTAAAAAACTCCTGGCGGTGAACCATTCGCTGGAGGAAATCCGGCAGTTCCTGGGCGCCAATTCTCTTTCCTACCTGTCGGAGGAAGGCATGGTGAAGGCCACCGGCCTGCCCAAGAGTTCGTTTTGCATGGCGTGCTACGACGGCAATTACCCGGTGCATTATGATGCCACGGTGGACAAGCACATCATGGAACGCCGCAGCGCCATGGCGGCGGGCTTGGGCGAGGAACTCGTCCGCGAAGAATTGCAGACCAAGCTGCTCTAGTCCGCCCCGTCAGCCGGGCAACTTCCCCGTCCGCTCCAATTCCAGCAGCGCCCGCTTGCGCCACACGCCGCCGCCATATCCGCTGAGTTCGCCGTCCTTGGCAATCACGCGATGGCAGGGCACCAGGAGATACAGGCGGTTCGTGCCATTCGCCCGGGCCACCGCGCGAACGGCCGCAGGTTTGCCCACCCGCCGGGCGATTTCAAGGTAACTCGCGGTCCGGCCATAAGGAATACGCTGCAATTCCTTCCATACGCGCTCCTGAAATGGAGTGCCGCAAATGTTCACCGGCACGGAAAATTTCCGGAGCTTCCCCTCGAACCACTCGCGTAATTCAGCCCGCAGCGTCTTGATGATTTCGTTTTCGCCCGGCACCACCGGCAATCCGAAGCGCTTCCGCATTTCCGCGTAACTGCGTTCCAGCCCGCGCCGGTCGGCGAACTCCAACTGGCACAACGCGGTGCTGCTGGCCGCGGCGAGCATCGGGCCCAGCGGCGTGTCCAGCAACGCGGCCCGCAGGCAATCGCCGTTTCGCGCACGGCCCGGCGGGCGGCCGAAGGTGCGCGCAAACGCGGTCCGGAAACCGCTGTGCGACTCGAAACCATTGCCCAAAATCACATCATCCAGCGGTTCGCCCCGGCGGATTTGCGTGAACGCCCCGGCAAGGCGGATGCCCCGGCACCACGCGGCGAAGGTCATGCCGTAATGGCCTTGAAACCAGCGCCGGGCCCGCTCTGCGGTGACACCGAGCTCCTGCAAATCATTTGCCCGAACCGGCGCCTCGGCCGATGCCGCGCGATCCATCAATTTCGCGACCCACTCCGGCGGCGTTCCGCCCGCCAGCTCGGGCCGGCAACGTTTGCAGGGACGATACCCGGCACCGATGGCCTCGCCCAATTTGTGGAAAAATTCCAGATGCCGACGCTGGGGCCGCGACGGGCACGATGGCCGGCACACAATGCCGGTCGTCTTTACGCCGAAAAAGAACAGGCCGTCGTAACCCGCGTCCCGGGCGCGCCAGGCGCGTTCCATTTCTGCTTCGCTCAATGACTTGGCTTCAATTGTTTTCACACGACCAATCTACCATGCCCTTCCACCGAAAAAGCGACGCGACATCTTACCGCGTCTGTCGTGACAAAAAAAGAGCGGGACTGGAGCACGCCAGTCCCGCTCTGCGAACTCAGTTCCCCAGGAACTCAGTAATCCATGCCGCCCATGCCGCCAGGGCCGCCATGACCGCCGCCGCCGGGAGCCGGCTTGTCCTTCTCGGGCAGCTCGGTGATCAGGCATTCGGTCGTCAGCAACAGACCCGCGATGGACGAGGCGTTTTGCAACGCGGAGCGCGTGACCTTCTTGGGGTCAACCACGCCGGCCTTCACGAGGTCTTCGTACTCGTTGGTGGCCACGTTGTAACCTTCGTTGCCTTTGCGCTTCTTGACTTCCTGCACGACGATGGAGCCTTCCACGCCGGCGTTCTGGGCCAGGCAGCGCAGGGGCGCTTCAATCGCGCGCTTCACAATGTCCACGCCGATTTGTTCGTCGCCTTCGAGCTTCAACGCTTCAATCGCCGGGAGGCAGCGCAGCAATGCGACGCCGCCGCCGGGGACGATGCCTTCTTCCACGGCCGCGCGGGTCGCGTGCAACGCGTCCTCGACGCGCGCCTTCTTTTCCTTCATTTCCGTCTCGGTCGCGGCGCCGACATTGATGACGGCCACGCCGCCCGCCAGCTTGGCGAGGCGTTCCTGCAATTTTTCGCGGTCGTAGTCCGAGGTGGTTTCCTCGATCTGCCGGCGGATCTGATTGACCCGGCCCTGGATCTCGCTGGATTTTCCGTAGCCTTCAACGATGGTCGTGTTTTCCTTGTCCACGACAATGGATTTGGCGCGGCCCAGGTCTTCGAGACCGATGGACTCCAGCTTGATGCCGAGGTCTTCAGTGATGCACTTGCCGCCGGTGAGGACAGCAATGTCTTCCATCATGGATTTGCGGCGGTCGCCAAAGCCGGGGGCCTTGACGGCGCACACATTCAACGTGCCGCGCAGCTTGTTCACCACGAGCGTCGCCAGGGCTTCGCCCTCGACTTCTTCCGCGATGATCAACAGGGGCTTGCCGACTTTCGCCACTTTTTCGAGGATCGGCAGCATGTCCTTCAGGCTGCTGATTTTCTTCTCGTAATTGAGGACGTAGGCGTCTTCGAGCTTGGCTTCCATGGATTCGGCATTGGTCACGAAATACGGCGAGAGATAACCCTTGTCGAACTGCATGCCCTCGACCACTTCGAGCGTGGTCTCAATGGACTTCGCTTCCTCGACCGTGATGGTGCCGTCCTTGCCGACCTTGTCCATCGCATCGGCGATGATTTCGCCGATGGTGGTGTCCCAGTTGGCGGAAACAGTCGCGACCTGCTTGATTTCTTCCTTGTCCTTGACCTTTTTGGAGATCTTGGCGAGGTGTTCCACGGCCGCGTACACGGCCTTCTGGATGCCGCGCTGGAGGCTGATGGGGCTGGCGCCGGCGGTGACGTTCTTCAGGCCTTCCTTGTAGATGGCCTCGGCGAGAACCGTGGCCGTCGTGGTGCCGTCGCCCGCGGTGTCGC
>DATMLG010000120.1:0-9919 GCA_035570675.1 Verrucomicrobiia bacterium
TATATGACTCGTATGAGACTTTTTACAATTATTGCTGCGTCTCTCACATTGGCTTTAAATGGGTTCGCCGATGGCACGGTGCTTTTCCAAAACAGTCTGATTTCGGCCATAAAAATTTACAATTTTGTCACTCTTACTACAGCCCCGGCAACGCCGGCCGACGACTTGGTGGTCGGATTGTTCTGGGGAACCACCCCTGGCACAGCCACCAGTCTCGTGGCGACTACAAGCATCATAACTTTGCCTGATGGTAATAGCGGCATAATCGCAGCCACTATTGGCCTGCCGATTCCCGGTACCAATCCCGGCGACACGGGCTATTTCCAGGTCGCGGCCTGGTACGCGTCTTACGGAGCCACAGCCGCTGGCATGAATGCTTGCATCGCCGCCGGAGCATACTGGGGAGCGTCAGGCAGCACAGCTTATGGTTTTTTTGGACCCGCAACGGCCATTACGCTTGGGTCACCTCCTCCTTATCCAGGGACACCGATTTTCGGCCCCCCCAACGAAACCGGACTGTTGCACGGTTTTACCATCACCGGAACTCCTGAACTTGGAACCATCACCATGGCCAGCTTTGGCGCCTTCGTGTTATTCGTTTTCCGTCGCCGTAAATAGGCGTGCTGGCGGCTTCGGTCAATTGCATTCGGCAATCCAGGATTTTTTGTTCGCATCACCTTTCTTCCTTTGGTTGTATTTAATAATTACGCGGCGTATGCTTGCCACGCACTGTCGCCTTTGGTCGCGTATTCGCCGGGCGCCAAGCACTGTTTACAAAAATTATGGAATCGTCATCCCCTGCCCTGCCCACCGTTTTGCTCCGGCCCGGAGAGGCTGACCGCATCGTCGGCGGTCATCCCTGGATTTACGCCAAGTCCGTCCTCCGCCTGACCCACCCCGCCGAGGATGGCGCGCTCGTGCAGGTCAAGGACCATCGCCAGCGCCTGCTCGGTGTTGGCTTCTATAACTCCAAATCCCGCATCCACGTCCGCCTGCTCGCGCCCGAACGTGTCACCGTGGACGAAGCCTTCTTTGTTGATCGCATCCGCGCCGCCCTGGCCATCCGCCAAAAACATCTGCCCGGCGCGTCCTCGTTCCGCGTCGTCAACTCGGAAAGCGATTTCCTCAGCGGCCTCATCGTTGACAAATACGAGGATGTGCTCGTGTTGCAAACCACCGCGCTCGGCATGGACCAGCGCAAAGACGTGATCGTCGCCGCCCTCCAAAAAATTCTCTCCCCCCGTTGCATCATTGAACGCAGCGACACCGCCTTTCGCAAATTCGAGGGTCTGCCCGATGCGAACGGCATTCTCTTCGGCGAATTGTCCGGCCCCGTCGCCATCAAACTCAACGGCCTGGCCTTTGAAGTGGACATTCTCGGCGGCCACAAAACCGGCCTCTATCTCGACCAACAAATGAACTACGAGCGCGTCGCCCAACTGACCAAGGGCGCGCAGGTGCTGGACTGCTTCAGCTTCCTTGGCGGATTCGGCCTGCACGCCGCGCGGGCCGGCGCCGCCCACGTTCATATGCTCGATCAAAGCGCTGATGCCATTGCGGCCTCCATGCGCATCGCCGCCGCGAACAAGCTTTCCGGTCAATGCTCCTTTGAAGACGTCAACGTCTTCGACTGGTTCAAGCAGCACACCGCCGTCAAGCCCCACGAAAGAGTTGCGCCGCGGTTCGATGCCATCATCCTTGACCCGCCCTCCTTCACCCGCACCCGCGCCGCGGTGCCGGACGCCTTGCGCGGCTACAAGGAAATTCACCTGCGCGCGCTCAAGCTCCTGAAAACCGGCGGCACGCTGGCGACCTTTTGCTGCTCCCATCACGTGGATGCCGTCACCTTTCAATCCGTCATTCTCGATGCCGCCTATGATGCGCGCCGCATCCTTCGCCGCGTGGCCACTTACACCCAGTCCCCGGACCATCCCGTCATCCCCGCCATTCCTGAGACCGAATATCTGAAGGGCTTTGCGTTCGAGGTGGTGCGATAGTCAGGACGCCGGCCAAGCGTCGCCTTGCGTTTCACCCAAAGTATCGAGGACCGACCGGTCCAGGCCGCGCAAAATGTCCCGCATCAACGGCAGCGTGCCATACGGCCCGAAATACGCGCTATGAATGTCCATGCCGCCGACACTCGGCGGGAAGAAGCTGGAACAATCCACCTCCCAGATGTTGTCCGCGTTCGCGGGTGGATTCGTCGCCAGTCCGCTGCGGCCGAGCCGGCGCACGCCAAAATGTTTCAGCCCGGCGGAGGCGCCCAGCACGGCATCCCGCCCGCTGTATAACGCTGTGATGCGATAAGTCAGGTTCGCCACAGCATCGCCGTCGCTGGCATCGCTCCCATCGGCATCAAACAGGTCATTGTCCACATCCGCGGCCACCATCACGAGTTGATTGATCAGGCTGGATGACAAGGGCTGGTTTTTGCGCGTCCATGCCGACGCCAGCGCCTTCTGCATCACGTAATTTCCCATGCTGTGCGAAATGACCGATACCTTGGCCTTGCAGGTGTTCTTCGGGTCCGTCATGGCCGCCTGTTGCTTGCCCAGCAGCCAGTCATATAGCCGGCTGAAAACGTCCGCGAGATCGTTGGCGCAATCTCGTGCATGGACGCGGTCCGGCAAATAACCCAGCACGCTGCCCTGGGACGGCCAGTCAAAACTGATGCAAAGTCCGAGGCTTTCCGGCCCGCTGTAAAGATCGGCGCAAAGCTGCTGATAACGCTGCGCCGCGTCCTGCCAGCCGTTGTTGTAGCCGTGAATGAAAAAGGTGACGTGCGATTGCTGCTCGTTGCTGCCCTGGTCCAGCGCCGGAAACTGGTCCGCCGCCCCGGCCAGCATCGTTTGAAAATCCGCGGAAGACACCTGTTTCCAGTTTGTGAAAATATTCAGCGGCCCCGCGTCGCTCACCCAATAAGTCACCGGCCCGCGCGTACTCCCCGGCACGCCGTTCTCCAACGCCCGGTTTGATATCATCCAGTAGGCTGGCATGCCGCAACGTTGAATCGCGGATGGAAAATATCAAGCGTATTCCGCCTGCGAATCACTTCAACAAATCGCGCTGCCAGTTCATCAGTTCCGCCTCATGAGCGTTCCAATCCTCCGCCAGGTCCAGCAGCATGGCCCGGCTGGCGATCAAAGTCGGATCAATCGCCAGTTCCGCCGCCCGCGCGTCGCGGCGCTTTTGCAATTCCGCCAGGCGCTTTTTCGTCGCGTCGTTGATGCGCCGAAAAACCTGCCGGATTGGTTCCGGCCTTTTTGGGGCCGGTACCGCCAGCCCCTGCCGGATGGCCGCCGTCAATCCCTCGCGCCGATGGCGGGAAAACCTGACCGGAATCAACGGCTCTGCCGGACGGCCTGCCGCGGCGGCGGAGGCGAGTTCCACCAGCGCCTCATGTTGCAGGATGAAATACGGGGGTTTGTTCGCCTCAATTGCCTCAAACTCGCGCCAATGCCAGATCTCCCGCAGCACGGCCAGCCCGGCCCGGGTCAGCCGGTTGCTGCCCTTCAGCCGCCACACCAAATCCAGGTTCGGCGGCTTGATTTCGCTGCAGTCGCGGATGAGCCGCGCGCAGGATTCCTGATGCCACGCCAGCCGGCCCTTGGCTTCCAATTCAGCCGTCAATTTGTCCACCAGCGGCTTCAGGTGGTGCGTGTCATTGCGCGCGTAGGTTTCCATTCGCTCCGTCAACGGCCGCCGTGCCCAGTCCGCCTTTTGTGAACCCTTGTCCAGCGTCACGCCCAGATAATGGCTCACCAGGTTGGTCAGTCCAAACTGCATGACCCCCAGCAGGCGGCTGGCCAGCATCGTGTCAAAAATCGCCCGTGGTGCAAAATCATGGTGCTTGCGCAGCAGGCGCAAATCATAGTCCGCCCCGTGCATGATCAATTCGTGATGCCCCAGCGCCCTGAACAGCGGGCCAAGATCAATATCCGAGAGCGGGTCAATCAGCTCATCCATTCCGGGCAGGCTGATTTGAATCAGGCAAACCTTCTCCGGATACGCGTGCAGGCTGTCGGCCTCCGTGTCCAGGGCGATCCACGGTGCCGCGCCAATCGGCCCGAGCAATTCCGCCAGTTTCTTGTCATTGTCAGTCACTTCCCGAGTGTAATTCCAAAACCGCCCGGCCCAAAGGCAAAATTCTCCGGCGCTCGGGGGGCGACCCCGCGTCCATGCCATCGCCCCGGGCGACTGCAACCCGGGATTGCCCCTGGAATTTTTTCGCCCACAGCGTGCCCGTCGAATCTGTAATGGTCTCTGTGACATGACTGGGCTCTCTTTGCCATGACAGTATTGACATGGACAAATGCGGACAGAAACACTCTCGATTTCTCTCGACAATGGCCTCACCAACAAACACAATACCCGCATTGCAAGGCAACAATGCGGGTATTGTAATTATTTTTCTGCTTTCGAACCTCGCATCATCTGGTTGTACAAGGTTTCAGAAAAACTTCCTCGCCCGCCTCGCGCCCACCTGAATCTCCCCATCACATTCGGCTCTTCAAGTCCACATCCACCGCCACGTCCATCGGCGTCTGCCCTGGATAGTCCGTCTCTCCCGGCTTCGGCGCCGTTGCTTTTTGGTACAACGCCCACCACTTTAGCCGCGCCTCCGCGTCCCATTCGGATAACTTCGGGCTGGCCAGGAGCAGATCGCGCAATTCCAGCGCCGAACGCGGCCGTTGGTCCGGTTCCTTCTCCAGGCATTTCAAAATGATCGCGTCCATCTCCGCGCTCACGGGATACGTCGCAAACTGGCTCGGCGTCGGCGGAATTTCTGTCAGATGTTTCTCACACAACTCCGCGATGGTCTGCCCGTCAAACACAAACCGTCCCGTCAGCAGGTAATAACCCAGCGCGCCCACGGAATAAAGATCGCTTCGCGGCTCGCTCTTGCTGGAATCCTTGATTGATTCCGGCGGCATGAACCACGGAGTTCCCTCGAGTCCCCGTCCTCCAGATGTGGAAACCCCGTCCTCCGCGCTGCCGTATTCCCGCACCAGTCCGAAGTCCAGCACCTTTACCCAGTCCGGCACTCCCCCCCGGTTGCAGAGGAACACATTCGCCGGCTTGATGTCACGATGGACCAGCCCCACGCCGTGGGCCTCGCTGAGCGAGTCACAAACCTGCGCCAGCACAAAAGCAGCCCGGCTTTCCGGCTGCGGTCCGTACCGTGCCACCAGCTCGTGCAAGTTCAGCCCGCGCAAAAACTCCATCGCATAATAGAATATTCCGTCCGGCGTATGGCCGTAATCATAGACCTGGATGGTGTTCGGATGCGTCAACTGGCAGGTCAGTTGCACTTCACGTTCAAAACGCTCGATCGCCACTGCGTCCGCGCGGTCGGGCGTCAGCAGCTTGACTGCCGTGGCGCGCCGCATCAGCGCATGATGCGCCAGGTACACCGTTCCCATGCCGCCCTCCCCAATCTTCTCCTCCAGTGTGTATTGCCCCAGTTGCTTCAATTTGATTTCCGCCTCGCTCAACCGCCGTTGCCAGCGGAAATTGGCGTACGAAAACAGAAACATTCCCGTCGCGCACAACAGCAGCAGCAGGCACAACATCGTGAACAACAGCTTCAACACCCGCAGCGGCTGAAACGCCTCCTCCGCGTCAATCTGCGTCGCCACGCCAAACTGATAGTCCGGCAGCCATCGCCACGCCCCCACCACCTCCACACCCCGGTAATCACGCGACGGTTCCACGCTCACCCCGTCCTCGCCGGCCACCGCCGCCGCCACAATCCGCGTCAGGGGCCGGACCCCATCCACCTCCGGCGCCATGGGATCATGCAGACGCAGGTTGAGCGCCGAACTCGCGCTGGTGTTGGTCGGATCAAACAGCCCGGCCTTTCGCAACTGTTCATCGAACCGGCTCTGGGAAATCAACAGTCCTGTCTGGTCAAACGCGTACGTCTCGCCGGTTTTCCCCACCTGCGCCGCCGAAAGTATCTTGGTGAACTCCCGGTCCGGAATGATGACCAGGGCCAGCGCGCCCAGCACGTCGCGGTCATTGTTCCGCACCGGCGCCGCCACCTGCATCAAAGTGACGTCCCCGCGCCGTGCGCGGGCCACATCTGACGCCGCCAGCCGCGCGTTTCTTGCGGGGTCGTTCGTTGCGCCGTCTCTTCCGCCGCCCCGCGCCCCGCGCCCGCCTCTCAGTCCCCGCGACAATTCCGGTTTGTAGGGTGTGATGATGACCGGCTGGGCCGTGTCGAACACTTCCTGAAACTTGTTCGTATGCGCCTCGGAAATCCGCCCCAGCGCCATTCTTCGCGGCGCGAAGGAATTCGCCACGATCGTGTAATTCGTGTCCACCAGTTGCGCCTGCGCATAGCCCACCGCAAACAGCCGCGGTCGCAGGTAGGTGTTGAACTGCTCGACCGCCGATACATTTGTCGCCGCGGTTCCCGCCTCCTCGGCCGCCCTTCTTTCCTCAAGGATTTGCACCGCCAGCGTCCGCAACCTCTGATCTTCCGCCAGGGCGCCCGCGAGCTTTTTCTGGTCCACCATCCAGATTTGCAATGCGGTCGCGTTGGCGTTCAGGGTGGTGTTCAACTGCGCCCTGAGCTGCTGCTCGATCGTGTGCCGCAACCGCACGTTCCCCCACCAGCCAAAGATGGCCACCAAGACCGCGATCACCAGCGGCACCACCCACAACGGCTGCTTGAAACGGCCTTCAGTCATGCAACTTCATGACATTATGACGCCCGTCCTGGCCTTTGCGTTTCATGCGGTATCGGTGTTTGTTTCATCCAGCATAAGCCCCTGCCCGCCAATTGCAAAGCGCAATGAAGATTCCGGGTGTGACGGACGGTGCTTTCCATGCCCGGGCGGAAAATCAAGCCGCCACCGGGATAACAGCAGTTTACTTGCATCTCTTTATGCCCTAACCTGCCCCCCGACATGATTCGCTTTCTACTGTCCATGAGACGCCGTGGTCCTGCCCAATTCCGCTGGCCGCTCGTGCTCTTGGTCGTGACCATTCTCTCACGGGGTCAGGCGCAATCCGTCGACGCGCCGGCTGCCACCAATTCAAATCTGGTGCGCATCATTCACGGGGACATTCTCGCGTTTCATCTTTCCACCAACGCCGCCGGCTATGCCCGCGGACTTGCCGGCAGTTCCGATGACATGTTCGCCTTGTCCGGCTGGCGTTACAGCACCTACGACGCGACCAACATCGGCCTGCTCACCAACGCCACCTGGTCAAAAACCTTCTGGCTGGCCGGCGTGCGCGGATTGAGCGCCACGTGCCTCGGCTACAGCAACGGCATGGGCGGCCAGGGATTGGTGACAATGGTCTCGCCGCGGCATTATCTTTTTGCCACCCACATGCACCCGGAGGGTTATCTCGCCGCCTTTCTCGACACAAACGACGTCATCCAATGGCGCACCACCCTGGAACGCGTCGATGTCACCAACGACATCTCGGTCGGCATCCTCAACGCCGACCTCCCGCCCTCGGTGGGCTTTATGCCAATCTTGCCGTCCGATTTTGCCCGCTATTTGCCGACGAACAACGTGGCCCTCCTCCAGGGCATTGGCATGAACCAGAGCTGGCGCGTCTTCAGCCAGCCCATGACCTTCATGTTCCCCGGCTTCGTGGCTTGGGACAGCCGTGGTGCGGCCCCGTTCGGTCTGGGAACCAATTGGAACATGGCCATCCGCGCCGGTGATTCCTCCGATCCGGAAATGCTGCTCATCGGCCGCCAGCTTGTCCTCGCGGCCCACACCTCGTCAATCCAGTTCGGGGCGAACTACGCGTGTTATATTGACGCCATCAACGAGCAAATGCACCACCTCTCCATCAGATATCACACCGGCACGGATTATAAACTCACCACGTTTTCCCTGACCAACTGGCCCGTCGTCAACCATTGACGCAGGGCCGCGACCCTGACTGGCAGAACATCCTTGTCCCCCCAAAGAGTCGGTCTCCTAACGCTGATTTTTAAAGTATTTTCAAGTTTGGCCGCCTCGGAAAGCGCGCAATTTTGACCTGAATTCCTTGCCCAAATGGCGCTTTTGTGCTAGTAAGTAGGGATGAAAGCCCATTATCTGAAAGCCCGTTGGCGTACTGTCGTTGCCTCCGCCGTTCTCTCCCTCTTCCTGGCTGCCGCGTCTCATGTTTGCGCGCAAGCCAACCTGATCATTTATGACGATGCGCTGGAAAATGGCTTTCAGAATTGGGGCTGGGGCACCTTGAATTATGCAAATACTTCGCCGGTTCATTCGGGCAGCGATTCCATCAGCGTCACCCTGGGCGATTACACGGGAATTCAAATCGTCAATCCTTCGGGCCTCAATGACAGTACTTACAACAGCATCACGTTTTGGTTGAATGGCGGTTCCACGGGCGGTCAAAACCTTCAAGCTTACGGGCTGTACAATGGTTCCGGCGGCGCTACCACATCGGGTCAAACGGTGCCGCTAGCACCGCCGCCGGCCAACGGTTGGGCGCAATACACGTTGTCCCTCACATCCCTGGGTGTTGCCAATCTTGCGAACTTTACAGGCTTTGTGGTTCAGGCTGCCACTAGTTCGTCGCTTCCCACGTTTTATATGGACGACATCGCGCTGGTTGCCGGTGCTGCCACCAATCCCGTCTCGCAGGGCACGAATGCGCCGATAACCATCCTAGTGAACGCGCAATCAAATCGAACGGCCATCAGTCCGCTGATTTACGGTGTGGCGTTTGGCTCCCAGGCGCAGGTGGCTGATTTGAACGTGCCCATCAACCGCTCGGGCGGCAATGCGGAAACTCGTTACAACTGGGAGACCAACGCCCATAACCGCGCCGCGGACTACTTTTTCGAAAGCATCGGCGATGGCTCCTCCACCCCGGGCGCCTACGACGACAGTTTCATCAGCGCCACCAAGGCCGGCGGCACTGCCCCCGCCATCACGATTCCCATGATCGGCTGGGCGCCCAAGCTCGGGGCCGGGGGCGCCAAGCTCGCGAGTTATTCCATCGCCAAATACGGCCCGCAAACCGGCAATGACTCGGCCTACTTCCCGGACGCCGGCAACGGCATCAGTGTCACCAACAACACTCCCATCACCTGGAACAATCCGAGCGACGCAAACATTCCGGTGGACGTTAATTTTCAAAAGGGCTGGGTCCAGCATCTGATCAGCACCTGGGGATTGTCCACCAACGGCGGCGTGGGCTACTATCTCATGGACAACGAACACAGCCTCTGGTTTTCCACGCACCAGGACATTCACCCCGTCGGCCCGACCATGCAGGAGATTTACAACGATATCACCAATTATGGCGGCATGGTAAAGAGCCTGGATCCGCACGCCCTCGTGCTGGGACCGGAGGAATGGGGCTGGAACGGCTATTTCTGGAGCGGCTACGACCAGCAATGGGCCGGGCAGCATAACGATTACAACGTGAATGATTTTCCCGATCGCACCGCCAACGGGGGCATGGACTACATGCCGTGGCTGTTGAACCAGCTTCATCAATACAATATTGCCACCGGCGTCCGGCTGCTCGATTACTTCACGCTCCATTGCTATCCGCAGGAAAACAATGTCGGAGGGAACGCAGTCGATTCCGCCACCCAACTGGTTCGCAATGCGTCCACGCGGCAGTTCTGGGACACGAATTATGTGGATCCGAGCTGGATCAACAGCGTCATTGACCTCATCCCCCGCATGAAAAACTGGGCCGCCACTTATTATCCCGGTACAAAAGTTGGCGTCACCGAATACAACTGGGGTGCGGAAGCGAATATTGGCGGTGCCACGGCCCAGGCGGACATTGACGGCATCTTCGGACGGGAAGGTCTCGATATCGCCACCCGTTGGACCACGCCCGCCACCGGCACGCCGACCTACCTGGCGATGAAGATGTATCGCAATTATGACGGCAACAAATCCACCTTCGGCGACACGAG
>DATMLG010000121.1:0-3129 GCA_035570675.1 Verrucomicrobiia bacterium
TGGCGGCCGCAATTCGGGCTTGTGACCCGCGCGGAGCCGCTGGTATGCTGATACTTAAGATATGCACCTCACATACCGAAAGAGCTGCCGCATCTGCGGTTCCACCGCGTTGCACCGGGTGATTGATCTCGGGCCGCAGCACTTGCAAGGCTCCTTCGTCAAGCCCGGGGAGGAATCCCCCCCATTGCGCCGGATTCCCTGCGTGCTCGTGAGGTGCGACCCCACGGCCAATGAGACCGCCTGTGGGCTGCTCCAGATGGAACACAGCGTGCCGCCGGAAATTCTCTATTCCTCCTATTGGTACCGCTCGGGGACGAACCAGACGATGCGCGACCACCTGGCCGGCATCGTGGACAGCGCCCTCGAACTGGTCCACAAAAAGCGCGGAACAGCCCTGGACATCGGCTGCAATGACGGCACTTTGCTCAAGAAATATCCCAAAACCTGGCGCCGCCTGGGCGTGGATCCTTCCGACATCGGCCAGGAAATCAAGGACGGCATCCAGGTCGTGCGGGATGTTTTCCCCTCGGCCGAACTGAAGCGCCGGTTTCCCCGGCTCAAATTTGACGTCATCACCTCCATCGCGATGTTTTACGACCTGGAGGATCCGGTGGGCTTCGTGCGCAGCATCCAGGAATGCCTCGCCCCCGACGGCGTCTGGATTGTCGAGATGTCCTACATGCCCTTGATGCTCGAGATGAACTCCTATGACACCATCTGCCATGAGCATCTGGAGTATTACAGCCTGTCGGTCATTGAAAACATCCTGCGGCGGGTCGGGCTCAAGGTTTTCCGGGCGGAATTGAACGCCATCAACGGCGGAAGTCTTCGCTGCTACGTCACCCACGCCGGCTCGAGCGCCTTCAAAAAGGAAGAATGGCTCGAAGGCCTCAAGAAACTCCGCCGCTCCGAGTTCGACCTGGAACTGGACACCGACAAGCCTTACAAGTCCTTTCAGGATCGCATCAACCTGCACCGCGATGAATTGACCGCGCTCATCAAGAAGCTCAAACAGGAAGGCAAGCGGATCCACATTTACGGCGCTTCCACCAAGGGCAACACCATCCTCCAATGGTGCAATCTCGACAATCGAATTATTGATTGCGCAGCCGAGCGCAACCCGGAAAAATACGGCACCTCCACCCTCGGCACGGACATTCCCATCGTCAGCGAGGCGGATTCGCGCAAGCTGAAGCCGGACTATTACCTGGTGCTGCCGTGGCATTTCAAGGAGGAGTTTCTGAAGCGCGAAAAGGCCACCCTCGACCAGGGCATCGGCTTCATTTTTCCGCTGCCCACCATCGAGGTCATCCGCAAGAAGTAACGGGCCTCGTCCGCGCCATGGAAGCATTGATTTTTGGCGCCAACGGACAGGACGGCCATTATCTGGCCCGCCTCTGCGAGCGCCGCGGTTTCAGTGTCGCCGCGGTTTCGCGGCGGAATGCACCCATCATCGGCGACGTGGCCGACGCCACGTTCGTCACGGAATTGATCCGCTCCCGCCGGCCCGGCCTGATCTTTCATCTCGCTGCCAACTCCACCACGCGACACGACGCGGCGGCGGAAAATCACGCCACCATCGGCACCGGCACGCTGAATGTGCTGGAGGCGGTTTACCGGCACAGCCCGGAATCACGCGTGTTTCTTGCGGGCAGCGCGCTGCAATTTGTCAATCGCGGCCGGCCCATTTCCGAGGATGATCCCTGGGATTCCGGCAGTCCCTACGCCGCCGTCCGCAATTATTCCAATCTGCTCGCCCGCTACTACCGGCGTCTCGGTGTGCGCGTGTATTTCGGGTATCTGTTCCACCATGAAAGCCCCCGCCGCAAACCCGGGCATGTCAGCAAAACTATTGCCGATGCCGCGCGCCGAGCCGCCGCCGGTGAAAAATTCACGCTGGAGATGGGCGATCTTTCGGTCGAAAAGGAATGGACCTTCGCCGGCGACACCGTGGAGGCCATGCTTGCGCTCACCACCCAGGACGCTGTTTTCGAAGCTAACCTCGGCAGTGGCGTCACGCATACCATCGCTGATTGGGCCGGCGAATGTTTCACCGCGGTCCAACGCGATTGGCGGGATTACATTGCCAAGAAATCTGGTTTCACCCCCGAATATCCACGCTTGGTGGCAAATCCGGCGCGCATCCGTGCTCTGGGATGGGAGCCCAAGACCTCTTTCGAACAGCTTGCCCGCCTCATGGTGCTGGAAGCGGAACCATCCGCGCCTTCCGCGTAGAATTGGCACTGCCGAATTGTTCCCGCGGTTACATTCCCAGGAGCCGATCGCCCATCCGGGCTTCTCGTTTTGACACATCGAAAACGTTTTGGTCTAATGCCTCGCGCATGGCGCTTCCGCTTATCTTTTTTCATCGGGGGTTTGAGCCATATGTGGCCTTCACGCTCTGGCAGTCCCGGCAGACCAATCCCCGCTCGCCCGTGTACCTCCTCGGCGATAAATCCAATGATCTCGGCGGCATCGGTGTCAACCATGTGCCGTTTCAGGACGGCGCCGGGGCGGCCGGTGAATTTGTCGCCGCCTACCGGCATTTCAGCGGGCATGAACTGGCTTGCGAGCGGTTGTGTTTCGAGCGCTGGTTTCATCTGCACGATTTTCTCCAGGCCGGCGGCATCAAGGATTTTTGCTTCCTGGATTCCGATTACTTCCTGCTCATGGACATGGAGGAACTGCGACCCGGTTGGGCGGGTTTCGAGATGGCCGGCGTGCCCGCCTGGGCCTTTTGTTATTTCAGCGGGGCGGATGTCATCGCGCGATTCTGCGCCTTCATGCTGGACCGGTTTCGGGATGAGGAGCAGATCCGGCGCTGGGAGACCGCGTATCGCGCCGGCGGGGATTTGTTTCCCCCGGAGGGCATTCATAACGTCTCCGACATGCTGCTCTGGATGATGTTCATTCGCGAGGCCGGCATCCGCCATCTGGACCTGCGTATTCCGCGCAACGGCGTGGTCTTCGACGGCTTGATCGACGGCTCGCAAGGTTTCCGGATGCGCAACGGTTTCAAGGAATTGACCAGGCGCAACGGCGCCCTGACGGGCCATTACGAGCAAACCGACCAGGACGTGCGGTTTGCGGGGCTGCATCTCTGCGGCAAATATCCCAAGCGCCTTGGCC
>DATMLG010000122.1:0-5621 GCA_035570675.1 Verrucomicrobiia bacterium
CGGCAGCTTTGCCCCGGAAACGGGCGGACTTTTGCGGGCAGCGGGAGTTTCAGCGGCAAACATACCGCATGAAAATAAAGCGCGCTGACGCCAAAGCCAAGATAGATTTAAGCGTCGGGTCAACTGCGGACACCCGCATGAGGAGGTGACTTTTTCATGGCATAGTTCCCATTTTCGCGTTACATAATATTAACACATGAATCCGAGAATGCGCTGGATGCTGCTGGTCACCAGTTTCATCATGGCCATCCTGCTGGTGGCCTGGGTGGGCTACGGCATCGCGGAGAACTCGAAAGTGACCGCGGACAAGGTCACGCAATATGCGAACTCGACCGACCTGAAGGGGTTGTCAGGCGCGGGCCGGGCGGAGGCGTTGCGCGAGCTCGAGGACATGATCAACCGCCTCTCGGTGGAGGAACGACGCAAATGGCGGCACGATGGCGCGTGGAAGAAATGGCTGGATGAAATGACGGAGGTGGAAAAAGGCCAGTTCATCGAGGCCACGATGCCCTCGGGCTTCAAGCAATGGCTGAACACTTTCGACGGACTGCCGGCAGACCAACGCAAACAATTCATTGACGAACTGAGCGCTCATCTCAGGGACACCCATCAATTGATGACGGACCGTGAACCGGGCCAGGTCACGAGCATGTATGGCACCAATTCACCGCCGGTGCTGAGCGCGGAACTGGAACGGCGCGCGCGGACCATCGGCATCAAAACCTTCTACACCGAGAGTTCCGCGGAAACCAAGGCGGAACTCGCGCCGTTCCTGGAGGAACTGCAGCACGAAACCCAGCATGGAAGCTCTCCGCCTTGAGGTTTCGCACAATGGCATGGTTGCCACTACTGCCATGAAAAGCCGGGCTTTTACGTTCATAGAGCTGATGATCGTGATTGCCATCATCGCCATCCTGGCGGCCTTGCTGCTGCCGGCGGTGAGCCGCACGAAGGAGCTTGGACGCTCGGCTGTTTGCCTCAACAACCTGCACCAGATCGGCCTCGGCCTGCAAATCTATGTTCAGGACAATCAAAACAAGTTGCCGATAATGTACGACCGGGCCACCAACAACACGCCTCCCGCCGGCCCCGCCATCAACCAGGTCCTGCTCCCGTATGTCAGCGGCGTGTCCAACATCTTCCATTGCCCTTCGGACAACCGCAGCCTCTTCGAACTCACGGGATCCAGTTACGCCTGGAACGACCTGCTCAACGGCCAGGATGCGGATCGCCTGCAGATGCTTACCAACGCCTATTTGCTCCATCAAATCTTCGTTGTCTTCGACAAGGAAAAGTTTCACTCCGCGCACGGAGACCGCCGCGCCATCAATTATTTGTATGCCGACGGCCACATTAAAAACTTGATGGAACTTCAAAGCATCCAATAGTTTGTTTTTCGTTTGCTGGTGATTTTTACCGCCTTCCGCGTCCGTCCGAGTCGCCAAAAGTCCTCCTCGCCCCATCCTAAATTCACGGTAGATTTTGTTCCCAAATCTTGTCCGAAAACCCGACTTTCGGACACATTTACAAACCCCAATATATGCCATCCGTAGCATCCCAATTACCCAACTAATGGTGGTTTTTTGGGTGTTTTGCCCTTAAATTAAAGGTTGTGCGAACAGGCATTTTTCCGCTATATTTACTACCCCGTCTGGGGCCGCGATTTTACGCGGATGTATGTGTTTTTTATGTCCAATAAAGCTGAGTCAATGGAAGACGCACCGACAAGTGTAGTTCCGGATAACATTGAGGAATACGATTCTTCGAAACTGGGCAAACTCGAAGGTCTTGAGGCCGTTCGCAAGAAACCCGGCATGTATATCGGGGGCACCGATGAGCGTGCGCTGCATCATTGCGTCTCCGAAGTGCTGGACAACTCCGTTGATGAACACCTCGCGGGCAAGTGCGATCACATCGACGTCAGCATCCATGTGGACGGCTCGATCTCCATTCGCGACAACGGACGCGGCATCCCCGTGGACATCCACCCGCAATACAACATTCCCGGCGTCGAGATGGTGTTGACCACCTTGCATTCCGGCGGCAAATACGGCCAGGGCGGTTATAAATTCTCCGGCGGCACTCACGGCGTCGGCGCCAAATGCGTCAATGCCGTCAGCGAATGGTTTGAAGTCGAGGTCTCCCGCGACTCCCAAGTTTACCACATGGAATTTGAGCGCGGCAAGACGACCAAGAAGCTCGAAGTCATCGGCAAGTCCAAGGGCACCGGCACGCTCATCACCTTCATGCCGGACCGGGAGATTTTCCGGGACACGATCGAATTCAAGGCGGACATCATTGCCCAGCGGTTGCGGGAGCTGGCGTTCCTGAACTCCGGCCTCGAAATCATCTTCGCGGATGAGCGGAAAACGGCCGTCGAGCCGGAGCGGTTCTTTTACCGGAACGGCACCGAGGAATTCGTCAAGCAGCTCAACAAAAGCAAGGAGCCGCTCCATCCCAAGCCCATCGCCTTCCGCAAGGAAACCCGCGAGAAACTCGACGACAAGGAAATTGAGGTCCATGTCGAGGTGGTGATGCAATATAACGACAGCTACACCGACCAGGTCCTCTGCTACACGAATACCATACACAATCCCGACGGCGGGACCCATCTTTCCGGCTTCCGCAGCGCCGTCACTCGCGCCATCAATCAATACGCCCGCTCCAACGAGCTGCTCAAGGACAAGGACCCCCAGATCACCGGCGACGATGTCCGTGAGGGGCTCACAGCAGTCATTTCCGTAAAGCACAGCGATCCGAAGTTTGAATCCCAGACCAAGGTGAAGCTGCTGTCGCCGGAGGTTGAGCGCATCGTCGGCTCCGTCACCTACGAGGGGTTGATGTCCTATTTTGACGCGAATCCCCCGATTGCGAAACGCATCGTGGACAAGGGCCTGAACGCCGCACGCGCCCGCGAAGCCGCACGCAAGGCCCGCGAAGCCGTCCGGAAATCCGCCCTTACCGGCGGCGGCCTCCCCGGTAAACTCGCGGATTGTTCGGACCGCAATCCCGAAAACACCGAGCTCTACATCGTCGAGGGTGATTCCGCCGGCGGCTCCGCCAAGCAGGGCCGCGACCGGAAATTCCAAGCCATCCTGCCCATTCGCGGCAAGCTCATCAACGTCGAGAAAGCCCGCCTCGACAAAGTTCTCCAGAACAACGAAATGCGCACCATGATCACCGCCATCGGCACCGGCATCGGCAACGGCGAGGGCGAGGGCGCGTTCAACCTGGAAAAGCTTCGCTACCACAAAATCATCATCATGACTGATGCCGATGTGGACGGTTCCCACATCCGCACGCTCCTGTTGACCTTTTTCTACCGCCAGATGCCGCAGCTTGTGAAGCAGGGCTACGTGTACATCGCCCAGCCGCCGCTCTATTCGATCACCCGCAAAAAACGCACCGATTACATCGACGACGACGCCCAGCTCAACCGCATCCTGCTCCAAAACGGCATCGAGGAGGTGAAGTTGAGGAACGTCGCCGACGGCCGCGAATTTGCCCCACGGCAGCTCGAGGAAATCCTTTCCCTGCTCGAATCCCTCGACAAGCACGCCACCTTCCTCAAACGTCTGGGCGGCGATTTCGCCAATTACGTCGAACAACGCGCCCCAGACGGCACCCTGCCACAGTTCATGATCAAGGTGCGCTCCGGCAATGATGAAACCGTGCACTACTTCCAGAGCAGCGAAGCCGTGGATGTATTCAAGGCCGCCAACAACGATTTGTTCAACGGCGACACCGAAACGGAACGCCGAAAGGACAGTCCGATCCGCCGCGCCAAAATCTCCAACCTCCATCTCGAAAGCAAGGCCATCGCCGATCTGCTGGACAAAACCGCCCGGAAGGGCCTGGCCGTGGATCATTATGCCGCCCAGGACAAGCCCTTGTTCGAGCTCATCGAGGGCGAGAGCGAGCGAGCCGTCGTCACGCCCCTCTTTTCAATCCCGGAAATCCTTTCCAGCGTGAAGGCCGTCGGCAAGAAGGGCATTCAAATGACTCGCTTCAAGGGATTGGGTGAAATGGACGCCAAGGAACTCTTTGAAACCACGATGAATCCCATCAAACGCAAGCTCCTCCGCATTGAATTGACGGATGCCGTCGAGGCCGAGGAAATGTTTGTCAAGCTCATGGGCGAAGAAGTTGAACCCCGCCGTGACTTCATCGTGGACAACGCATTGAACGTCCGCAATCTCGATGTCTAATCCCGTGGCCTGACTTCCCCGAATCACCAACATGCCAGACGAATCCAATCCACCCACCCCGCCAAATCAGCCGGGCGGCGCCTACTCGCAGGGCGAGAAGATTTCCAAAATCAATGTCGCCGAGGAAATCAAGAACTCCTTCCTTGACTACTCGATGTCCGTCATCATTTCCCGCGCGCTGCCCGACGTGCGTGACGGGCTCAAACCGTCCCAGCGCCGCATTCTGTTTGCGATGCACGATTTGTCCCTCTTTCCGAACCGCCAGCACCGCAAGTGCGCGAAGATCTGCGGTGACACCTCCGGCAACTACCATCCGCATGGCGAAGCCGTCATCTATCCAACCCTTGTGCACATGGCCCAGCCCTGGGCCATGCGCGAGCGGCTCGTGGATGGCAAGGGCAACTTCGGCTCCGTAGAAAACGACCCGCCGGCCGCCATGCGTTATACCGAGGCGCGTCTCACCCATCTCGGCGCCCTGCTGATGTCCGACATGGACAAGGACACGGTGGATTTCGTCCCGAATTACGACGAAACACGCACCGAGCCGACCGTTTTTCCGGCCGCCCTGCCAAATCTCCTCGTCAACGGCGGTACGGGCATCGCCGTCGGCATGGCGACGAACATGCCGCCCCACAATCTGGGCGAGGTTATTGACGGCGTCTGCGCGCAAATCGACAAACCCGACATCACGATTCCGGAATTGATGAAATTCATCAAAGGGCCGGACTTTCCGACGGGTGGATTCATTTGCGGCGTGGAAGGCATCAAGAATTATTTTACGACCGGCAAGGGCAGTGTGAAGTTGCGCGGCCGCATCGGCGTCGAGGAAATGAAGGGCGGCCGCGACCATCTGGTCATCACGGAAATCCCCTTCAACGTCAATCGCGCCGCTTTGGAGGAGCAGATTGCCGCCCTGGTCAACGACAAGATCATCACCGACATCTCCGCCATGCGCAACGAGTCGGACGAGCATTGCCGCCTCGTCATCGAGCTCAAGCGCGAAGCGATTCCCAAGGTCGTCATCGCCAATCTTTTCCAGCGCACGCAGCTCGAGGTTTCCTTCGCCGTCAACGCCCTCGCGATCGATCACGGCCGGCCCAAGACCCTCAACCTCAAGGCGATCATCCAGTGTTACATCGAGCACCGCCGGGAAGTGGTGCTGCGCCGCACGCGATTCGAGCTCAGGAAGGCCGAGGAGCGGGCGGAGACGCTGGAAGGCTATCTCATCGCGTTGTCGAACATGGATGAGTTCATCCGCATCATCCGCAATTCGGCGAACCGGGACGAGGCCCGCATCAAGCTGCTGGCGTTTGAATTCGCGCGCGCGCAGGTCGAGCGGCTCGGCATCCTTATCCGCAGCGAAGCCCGATTGACGAGCGGCCGTTACGCATTCAGCGAGGCACAGGCCGATGC
>DATMLG010000123.1:0-3034 GCA_035570675.1 Verrucomicrobiia bacterium
CTGGATAACCCATTCGTCCGGGTTCGTGCGGAGGTGGAGCGGCTGAGGCAAAAGACCAGCGTGATTTTTATCGATTTTCATGCCGAGGCGACATCGGAGAAAATTGCGCTGGGGCGTATGCTGGATGGACAGGTCAGCGCGGTTATCGGCACCCACACGCATGTTCAGACGGCGGACGAACAGATTTTTCCGGGCGGCACGGCATTTTTGAGCGATGCAGGGTTTACCGGGCCGCATGAAAGCGTGATCGGCCGTGAAATCGAGCCTGTGGTGAAGCGTTTTCTGACCCTGCAGCCGCAACGGTTCGCCGTGGCCACCGGGAACGTCAAAATGCAGGGCGTGTTGGTGGAAATTGACGAACATACCGGGCGCGCGACGCACATCGAACGCGTGTCGGAGTCCATCTCATGAGCCGTAAACCGGCAAAATCGCAATGGGATTTCGGCGAGTTGTTTCCGGTGGAGGCGACGCGCAGAGTGCTTACGGTAGCGGAACTCACGGCGCAGGTCAAAGGTCTGCTCGAAGGGCAGGTGGGCCAGGTCTGGGTGGCGGGCGAGGTGTCAAATCTTCGCGCTCAAAGTTCGGGGCACGCCTATTTCATCCTGAAGGACGCGGAATCGCAATTGAATTGCGTGCTGTTCCGCACAGAACGGCAGAAAAACTCTGGTCTCCTGGAAGACGGGCGGAGAGTTGTTCTGCTAGGCAACCTGACCGTTTATGAGCTGCGCGGCCAATATCAATTGCGGGTCATGGCGGTGGAATTGCAGGGTGTAGGGGCATTACAGGCGGCATTTGAGAAACTCAAGCAAAAGCTCAACGAGGAGGGGCTGTTCGCCGCGGAAAGGAAACGCCCCTTGCCGCGTTTTCCGCGCCGCGTAGGCATCGTTACCTCCCCGACAGGCGCGGCGCTTCAGGATGTGCTGCACGTCGTGCGGCGGCGTGATCCCAGCTTGGAAATAGTGCTGGCGTCCTGCCGGGTGCAGGGTCAGGGCGCGGCGGAGGAAATCGTGGCGGCGATCGGGATGCTAAATGACTTCGGCACCCCGCGTACCCCGGGTGGAACTGGCGGGGGGATCGACTTGATCCTGGTAACGCGGGGTGGCGGAAGTCTTGAAGACCTGTGGGCTTTCAATGAGGAAGTCGTCGCGCGGGCAATTTTTGAGTCCTGGCTGCCGGTCGTTTCGGCGGTCGGACATGAAATCGATTTTACCCTGAGCGATTTTGTCGCCGACTTGCGGGCGGCGACACCGAGTGCGGCGGCCGAGATGCTGACTGAAGGAGTTTTCTCCAGCAAAGAGTTTGTTGCGACGGCGAATGATCGCATGCGGCAATTGCTGCGCCACCGGATGGAAGAAGGGGCCTATGAAATAGAGCAGTTGCGCGGACGGCTGGTGAGGCTTCATCCTTGGCGGAGGGTCAATGAATTGTTCCAGCAGCTTGATGATTTCCAGGGCAGCCTGCTGCGCTTTGTCAAACAAGCGACGCGCGAACGGCGGGTGCTCTGGCGGAACGTGCGGGAAAAGTTATTGCGGGCGCGGCCCGCCTTGGTTCTGGAGGAGCGGCGCGGCCTGCTGAATCAACTCGTGCGACGATTGCGCCAGGAGTCGCAACATCAATTGTTGAAGTCGCGGAATCGCTTTTTAATGCTCGAAGCGCGATTGCGCCTGCTCGGGCCGGAGCAGGTTCTTGCCCGCGGCTATTCCATAACCATGAGGGACGACACGGGCGAGGTCATCCGCGACGGGAGCAAGGTGAAAGCCGGACAACGATTGAGAACGAGGCTCAAATCAGGCGTGTTGAAAAGCATCATTACCGAAAACGCGAACGAAAGTCGTTGAACGCCCGCCGGCGTACTCCCTCATTTTCGGAGGGTGCCGGGAACATGATCGAAAAAGCTTTTGCGTTTAATCTATGGTCTGGGGAAAGCCCGACTCCACCCGTTGATAATCCGGCATTTGTTGAGGCGGCACCGGTTGGATGTAGCCGCGAGGAACGGTGACATTCATGGGCACCCGCCAGCGCCAGTGTTCAGCATGGCCGTCGGCAAACGAAAAGTCGCAGCCTTGATCGTGCCGGTTGGCGGGGACATCATACCAGTTATTTTGATACCACGGAGTATTTGAGGTGGGAATGCCAAACTGCGTGTCCACAATTTCATCCTGATGCACTTCGAGAAAGGCAAAGCATTGGCTGGGACCGGGGTTCCGGATTTCGGTAAATTTGTTGAAGCAAGGGATGTCGCTGTACACATTCGTGTCGTAGTTCGGAAAGCCGTTGATGGCCTGGCTCATGTTATAGCTGCGCAGCCGCAATACCCCCAGATTCACGCCCGCGGGCGTTACCACCGTGGATTTGTCAGCGGGACAATGATAGATCGAAATCTGATCATCGTACTGAAACAGCATTCCTCCCGTGATTCCTCCGGTATCGACGTCGTACGGGGCGACATTGGTGCTCCATGAGCCCGCGGAAATCAACGGTTTGTCCGTGGAAATATCATAAACAAAATTATTGGGAGGCAAAAAATCCCCGTTATCCACGGCATACAAATGCCAGCAAAGGGTCAACTGCCTCAGATTATTCTGGCAGGAAACCTGTTGCGCCCGGCCCTTGGCCTGGGTGAGCGCGGGCAGAAGCATCGCCGCCAGAATGCTGATGATGGCAATGACCACGAGGAGTTCGATGAGCGTGAACGCGCCTTTCCATGCGCCGGCCGCCGCACGACCGCCTTCCACCCGGCCAGATTGAACCCGCCCCGCAACCTCAACGGGCTTCTTCAAACCGCGCAATATCAATTCCGGTTCCACGGGGTCCTGTCTGAACATAGCAGATTTCCCGAAGTCTGCCACCCGTTACTTTGTTCTGCGTCAGGAAGCGAACAGTTCCAGCATCTCCTGCCCATGGCGCGTCAACTCCCACCGCGCGCCTCTTTTGATAACATAATGCCGCGCCGGGTTCTTCTTTTCCTCCGCTTCGTTGACGGAAAGCAGGACGAACCGCCCCGCCCGCCCTTTGACCTCCGAGGCCGCCCGCG
>DATMLG010000124.1:0-6604 GCA_035570675.1 Verrucomicrobiia bacterium
GGCCTGTCATCAACAAACTCAAGCTGACGAGCAGCGCGGGCGGCAGAAAAGCTATTTTTATGCGTGTGCTCATGAAGGGACTCGGGATTTAGGTTTGCTTAATTGTCGCATTCAGGCTGTGAACACTGCGCTCCGCCAGCGTGAGTACAACACAATGGGGATTTGTCATTGGGTTTCCTGGCCCCGGGCAGCGTAGGCCTTTTCGTGATCCTCGGCTTTCTCCACAGGTTTGCAATACTTATTCCTGTCCGCCGCTCCAAATGCCCTTGAACCCGGGACATTGCGCCCTAAACTCTGCGCGCAATGTCGAAGATGTTGAAATCCTCCGGTGCGAACCCGGCCTACTCTTCTGCCGTTTGAATCCAGCGCACTCGGCTGGCCGAAAGAATTACCAGCTTGTTGCGAAAATCCGTTTGCAAATGCTTCGCCAGCAGCGGGAGCAACAGCATGGAAACGTTTTCCGTGGAAGCCGGGTGAGCCCTTACCCGAATCACCCCGAAATGTTTGGACAACGGAAGTACCACCCAGTCCCCAAAATGACCATCAAGCGTGACCAGTGTTCGCTCTTCTTGTACCGCACGTTCAAGAATCTGTGCGTCATCAGCCCGCGCCTGGCCGGTTTCGGATGCACGGAGAACATCATGCCCGGTCTCGCGCAAGGCCGATGCCAGTTCGGCCCGCAGCATTTGATCGAGGTAAAGGCGCACGGCGGTTTACGCCGCGTCGCGAGCGGTGATTTCCGTGTGCAGAATGGACTGCCGGGCGTATTGGAGGACCGCTTGAATGTCCGCCCGCGTCAGTTCCGGATAGCCGCGCAGCAGGGAATCCCACGATTCACTGTCAGCCAGTTGCTCAAGGATGGTGGCCACGGAAATGCGTGTGCCCTTGACGACCGGCTGGCCGCCGCACACACGGGGATTGATTTCAATGCGCTCGCTCATCCCTTTTACACTAGCCGCACCGCCTCGAAACGGCAAGCTTTGAATGGCCTTGAACCCCGGACATTGCGCCCTAAACTCTGCGCGCAATGTCGAAGATGTTGAAATCCTCCGGCGCGATGGCCGCCGCCACCATGACCAGCCGCATCATGGGCATGGTGCGCGAGGTCGTTTACGCCTGGTTCATGGGCGCGGGCATGGTCGCCGGCGCCTTCACGCTCGCCTTCCAGATTCCCAACCTCTTCCGCCGCCTCCTCGGCGAGGGCGCGCTCACCGCCGCCTTCATCCCCATTTTCAAGGAAAAGGAAAAAACCGGCACACCCGCGGAACTCTGGCGCGCCGCCAACGCCGTCATCTCCGGCCTCATCGCCGTCGCCAGCGCCATCACCGTCCTCGTCATGGTCGGCATCACCATTTATCTGTCCTCGGGCCATCTCGATAACCAGCCCCTCGGCCCGTTTGCCACGAATGATCTGCGCGATATTAAATTGTTCGCCGCCCGATTGGAGATTCCCCACCCAGAGCTTGCGCCCCTCGCGCAATTCCTTACCAACCACCTTTCCGAACCCAGCCGTCAGGCCATCCTCAGGCGCAATGACCAAACTCCCACCCTTCATGCCGCCATGTTGCAGGAGCAAAATCTCCGCCTCAACCTGATGCGCGACCTCAACGTTATCATCACGAATGGCCCGCTGTACAATCCGGCGTTGTTCGCTAAAATCGAATTGTCCCCGGCCACAAAGTCCATGCTCAACCGCCATCCACAAGGCGCGCAACTGGTCTGGTTGAACCGTTTGCTCCTCGAAGACGCCTACCCGCAGGAACTGACCGACAGCCATCGCGAGACCAAGCTCATGCTCCGCCTGCTTCGCATCATGTTCCCCTACATGCTCATCATCTGCGTTACCGCCGTCTTCATGGGCATTCTCAACGCCCGCGGCCATTTCTTCATTCCCGCCTCCGGGGCGCTCGTGATGAACACGGTGATGATCGCCTCCGTCTTTTTCCTCGCGCCGCACATGGGCCGCAATCTTAACGAACGCGTCTTCGCGCTGGCCATCGGCGTGCTTGTCGCCGGCCTGGGCCAGGCATTGCTCCAGATGCCGTGGCTGCGCAAGGAGGGCTTTCGGTATCATTGGGTTTCGCCGTGGCGCGACGAAACCGTCCGCCGCGTTGTCCACCAGATGATTCCGGGCACCATCGGCGTCGCCGCCTTCCAGATCAACATGCTCGTGAACCAGAGCGTCGCGTTCTGGGTGGACCCGTCCATCGTCGCGTGGTTCAACAATTCCGTCCGCCTGATGGAGCTGCCCCAGGGCGTGTTCGGCATTTCACTGGCCACCTATCTGCTCCCGACCCTGGCGAGCCTGGCCACGGAAAAGAAACAGGAGGAATTTCGCAGCACCCTCAATTCCGGCGTGGACCATCTCATCTTCGCGAATCTCCCTGCCTCCGTGTTTCTCTGCATCCTGGCGCTGCCCATCATGCGGCTGTTGTTCGAACATGGCCGGTTCGGTCCCATGGATTCCTTGCAGGCCGGCCGCGCCCTCGAATATCTCGCGCCGGGACTGGTCGCCTTTTCGCTGGTAAACATCTTTGCCCGCGCTTTCTACGCGCTCGGTGACACCAAGACCCCCATGAAAATCAGCATCGCCTGCCTGATGTTGAACCTCGTGCTGTCGGTGATCTTCATCTTCCCATTGCGGCAGCGCGGCATGGGCCTCGCCAACACCCTGAGCGCCGTTTGCAACATCACGATGCTATATTTCAGTCTCCGACGGCGCATTGGGCCTTTGGGCCTCGGCGCGCAGAAGAAAATCATCAATCAACTGCTGTTCTCCGCGCTGGTGGCCGGGACAGTCACGTGGGCGCTGAGCCATTGGTGGGAAGGCCACATCGGCCACGAAGGCATGTGGCATCGCTTCGGCGATGTTTTCGTGCCCATGACCGCAGGCGGAGTGATTTATTGGGGACTGGCAGCCTGGTTCAAGGTGCCGCCAGCACTGGAAATTGGCAGCCTGCTATTCCAAAAACTGCGTCCGTCGCGCAAATAAGGCCGGGTCAATGCGTTCTTAACCACGCAATCGCAAGCAAGCCAAAAGCGGCAAGGACGAATAAATACGCCGTCCAGTAAAGCTTACGATGAGTGCGATCCAATTCCCGCGGCCCCACGGTCCAGAAACGTCCCCGCCGATAGAGCGGTAGACGAGCTATAAAAAGGAGGATTGTTCCAACCGCAGCAAATCCGAGGCCTGCAAAGTAAATCTTCAACGCATCCCCATTTTCCAGATCGCTCACCAAAGGCACAGTCAGAAGACTAATGATGGCAATCAATGGCAGGGCGAAATGCACCAGGATGTCTGGTGGAACGTACCAATTTGACGATTTCTTTTCCATGTTCGCTGTCCTTGCAGCCAATATAGCACGAGTCCCTTCGTCCCCCAACAAGATTTGGGACTCCAAACACCCCCATTCCCCCGCTTGACACCTTTATTCCCGCTGGTATCCTCTCGCGTTCCGTGACCAACGGAGTGTGACCGGCTTTACCCAGACGCAGTTGGCCGCGTCAGATGGATTATTAGTGATTTATGAAACGTCAATATCAACCGTCAAAGATTCGCCGCAAACGGCAGCACGGATTTTTGAACCGCAACTCCACCAAAAGCGGCCGCGCGACCTTGGCCAACCGCCGCCGCGTAGGCCGCAAACGTCTCACCCCCGTTTGAGAGGGCCGCACGGCATGGCCGGCGAACCGCTGCCGCGCCGCCGCCTCGGGCGGCGGATGCGCCTCAAGCAAAGCCGCGATTTCGCGCGCGTCCGGCGGCTCGGACGGCGCCAGCCCTGCGGCTGTTTCATTGCCAACTGGCAGGTGTTGCCGCCCGGCTCACCCACGCACCTCGGCGTCATCACCGCCAAGGCCATTGGCAATGCCGTGGTTCGCGCGCGGGCCCGGCGGTTGTTGCGCGAAGTGTTTCGTCTGCACCAGCATGACCTGGCGCAGCCCGTGGATTTCGTGCTCGTCGCGCAACGCAGCATTGTTGGCAAGCAGCTTGGCGGCGTGGAAGAAGTCTTCATGGCCATGTTGCGCAAAAGCGGATTGTTGAAAACCGAATGAATTTGCCCCGCCAAATCCTGATTTTCCTCGTGCGCGTCTATCAATGGACGCTCTCGCCGCTGAAATCCACCCTGTTCGGCCCGGCAGGTCATTGCCGTTTCACGCCCAGTTGCTCTCACTACGCCATTGAAGCGTTGAAAATCCACGGCGTGTTCCACGGCAGCGTGCTGGCCGGCCGGCGGCTCTGCCGTTGCCATCCCTGGGGCGGTTGCGGTCATGACCCCGTGCCGGAAAAGGGATTTAAACTTTCAGCTCGCGCCGAGGTGCATGCGCATAATGGGCTGGATGCCTTCGGCGCGACTTCCCGCAGACGCAGCTAATCATTCACATGGATCGCAAATCAATACCCTTGGTCGCCATCGTGGTCCTCCTGCTGCTGACCGCACCTAAGATCATTAATCGCGTATTTCCGCCCACCGTGGTGCCGGTCTCCACCACCCAGGTTGCGGCTGGCACCAATGATACTTCGTTCGGGACCAACGCATCCGCTCCCGTTTTTACTCCCGGCACCCCGGCAAAATTTGTCGTCCGTGACGAGATTCCCGAGCAACTGCTCGTCATCAGCAATGACAACGCCCGCTACACCTTCACCTCGCGCGGTGGCGGTCTGCAGTTGGTGGAATTGCTCAAATACCCGCAATCCGTGCGGTCCTCCCGGCTCAACGCAAAACCGACCAATGGCGTTGCGACCTTGAACACCCCCATCAGCCCGCCGGTCCTCGCAGTCCTCGGCGATGAATCAATCCAAGGCGATGGCGTCTATTCGCTCTCCATCATTACCAACGTCAACGGCGTTCGCGCCGAGAAAACCCTTCCCAACGGCCTAGTCATCACCAAGGACTTTGTGCTGGGTTCAAATTATCTCCTCACGGCGGCGGTGCGCGTGAAGAATACGTCCAAACAGCCCGTCCCTGTGCCGATGCAGCAATGGTCGGCCGGCACGTCCACGCCGATGGGCCCGCAGGACAGCGGAATCGCGGATTCAGTCATGTGGTACAACGGTGCCAAGCAAAATTCGGTGGCGGTAAGTTATTTCAATACCAACACCACGATTCTCGGCGTGTTCCATCACACGGTGCTGACGGAATATCGTGCCGGGAGCAATAATGTTGTCTGGGTCTCGGCACAGAACCAGTTTTTCTCGCTGGCGACGATGCCCGCATCCAACAAACTGCCGGCGGACCTGGTGGTGCACATGGTGCTGTTGCCGCCGCCGAGTGAGGATGAAATTGAGTCCTCCAGCCGTACCGTCCTCCAGCCGAAGGGCCTGCAGGCGTATATCGAATATCCGGGCGCCACCCTGGGGCCGGGACAGGAAGCTACCATCGAGTTCAATATTTTCGCGGGCCCGAAGGTTTACTCGACGCTCGCCGCCTTGGCGGATCAGTTGGACAACCACGTGGATTTGGTGATGGGCTTCGGCTTTTGGGGCGCAATTTCCAAGGCGCTGCTGGCGGTCATGAACTGGCTGCACTACCGGGCCGGTTTCCCTTACGGCTTGGCCATCATCTTCATTACCGTGGTCATCCGGTCGGCCATCTGGCCGTTGACGCGCGCGAGCACCCGCTCCATGAAACGGATGCAGGAGTTGCAGCCCCAGATCAAGGCGCTCCAGGAAAAGTACAAGGACGACCCGCAAAAATTCCAGCAAAAGACCTGGGAATTTTACAAGAAGAACAAGGTCAATCCCCTCGGCGGCTGCCTGCCCATGGTCCTGCAAATCCCCGTGTTCATTGGATTCTTCGGCATGTTGCGCAGCGCCATCGAACTGCGCGGCGCGCATTTCCTTTGGATTGGCGATCTCTCGCAGCCGGACACCATCTTCACCCTGCCAATCCTCGGCCACGCTTTTCCCATCAACCCGATGCCGCTCATCATGGGCGCCTCGCAGTTCTGGCAGGCCAGCATGACGCCCGTTTCGCCGGGCATGGATCCGGCCCAGCAGAAGATGATGCGTTACCTGCCGCTCATGATGGTTTATTTCTTCTACAACTATTCGTCCGGCCTCGCGCTATACTGGACATGCAGCAATCTCATCACGATTTTGCAAAACAAGCTCACCAAAACGAAGCCGGCAGCCCCCGGCACCCTCGTTCCGGCCACAGCCGGTGTAAAAAAGAAATAAATTTATTGACCTCCGCGGTCGCCCGTTGAAAATTAAAAAGACGATCATGCCTGCACAACCCAAAGCCACGCTGGAAAAATTGCTCGAACTCCTCGGCTTCCCCGCCACGGTGGAGGAACAGATGCTCGACGACGGATTGTTCCTTGAAGTGAAGACCGAGGACTCCGGGCGGTTGATTGGCCGCCAGGGCCAGACCCTTTCCGACCTGCAATACATCACCAACCGCCTGTTGTTCCAGCAGGACCAGACTTCGCCGAAGGCCACCGTGGACGTGGGCGGCTATCGCGCCCAGGCGCGTGAGGCGCTGGTCAAAAAGGCCAAGGAAAATGCCGAAAAAGTGCGGCGTTGGGGTGATATCGTGGAAATGGAGCCGCTGAGCGCCTTTGACCGCCGCATCGTGCATAATGCCATCAAGGACGACCCCGA
>DATMLG010000125.1:0-4637 GCA_035570675.1 Verrucomicrobiia bacterium
TGCAGGTACGGGACATCGTCTCCCATCTCGCTGGCGCAATACGCCAAGCCGTGTTTCACCAGCAACGCCGGTGTCCACGGATTGGTTTCAAACCAGGGCGCCCGAAACCCGACCGGACGTGTTCCTGTCAGGCGCGTCAGAATCTCAAGGCTCCGCAATAAAATTTCCTCCTCCTCGGCTTCATTGAGGTACGCCAGCTTTTCGTGCAGATAACCGTGCAGGCCAACTTCGTGTCCGGCGGCCACAATCGCTTCAACCATGCGCGGATGGTTTTCCGCGATGTAACCGGGAATGAAAAATGTGGCCGGAATGGTGAGATGCTCCAACAAGCCGAGCAGCCGCGGCACGCCAACGCGCGGGCCATATTCGCATTGCGACATCAAGGTACGGCGGCGGCTCAGGTTCGCGTCTTCGGACAGCGCTGTCGTTTCGCCATCCACGTCGAAACACAACATCACGGCGCAACGATGGCCATCCGGCCAGGCGAAACGGGGTGGCGGGAGGAAACGATCCGTTGGCGGGGTGGCCTCACTCAACTTCATCGCCCGCCTCCGTAAGTTTGATCATGGGCAGTTTTTCGGCGGATTCCGTCTCAACCGGAGGATGGATGTGTTCCTCGAGCCGCTGTTTCAAAGCCAGAAATTGTGGCGAAATGAATTGGGCCGCCGATCGGGGGCGCGGCACGGGGCTTTCAATGAATTCGCGGATCCCGCCGGGATTTGTGCCCATGACCAGAATCCGGTCGGAGAGAAAGGCCGCTTCGTCCAGATCATGGGTGATGAACAAAATTGTGACGTCCACCTTCTTCCAGATTTGCAGCAGGTAATTCTGCATCTGGCAGCGAGTCTGCGCATCAAGCGCGCCAAATGGTTCGTCCATGATGAGGATTCGCGGGTTATTAGCCAGTGCCCGGGCGATGGCCACCCGCTGTTTCATGCCGCCGGAAAGTTCGTGGGGGTAGGAATGTTCGAATTTGGACAAACCGACCATGTCGAGCCATTCGCGAGCTTCAGACTCCGCAGTGCTGGGATCCTTGCCGTGCATCAGTAGGCCGAACATCACGTTGCGTCTCACGGTCAGCCAAGGGAACAACGTGTATCCCTGAAATACCATGCCGCGGTCCGAGCCTGGACCGGAAACCGCCTTGCCATCGAGCAAAATGTCTCCGGCTGTGGCTTCGTCCAAACCCGCGACAATCCGGGCGAGCGTGGATTTGCCGCAGCCGGATGGCCCGACGGCGCAAATGAATTCCCGCCGGTGAATATCAATCGTGAGGTGATCGAACACCACATGGGTGGACCCATTGCTGCCGAAAGACTTTTTCAGGTCGCGAATCTTCAAAATCACCGGCCGTTCGCGGATGCGCTGAAAGCGCGCGGCCACGGCGGGCGAGAGTTCGCGATAATCGGGAAGTTCTAATTCACGAAGGGACATGAGCTTGTACGGGGAGGCTATTGGGCGCCGCCGGCTTTAATGGTTTACGATCCAGCAAAGGAAAAATGGAATGCGTCCTTGGCTTGCGGGATGATTTGCGTTTCCACGGGAACAAAATGGTTCCCAGCCAGGCGAGAAACATGTCGGTTGAGAGGCCGATGATGCCGATCATCGCGATGGCCGCGTATACATTGTCAAAGTTGCGGTAGCGCGCCTGCTGGTTAATAAACAGCGTGATGCCGGACATGGTGCCGACCACCTCAGCGAGGATCAGGTAAGTCCACGCCCACCCCAGCAGGATGCGCATGTCGGTATAGATATCCGTAATCGAGGCCGGGATGACCACAGACCGGACGATTTTCCAGCCGGAGGCTCCAAGCGTTTGCGCCGCCTCAATCAGCGCCGGATCGACTTTGCGGACGCTGTTTGAAATGACCAGTACCTGTTGAAAAAAGGTGCCTATAAAAATGATGGCGATTTTCGGAGCGTCATCAATGCCGAGGATGGCCACGCACAAGGCGCCAAATGCCGGTGCGGGCAGGTAGCGGAAAAACTCGATGAACGGCTCCTGCAATTTGGCGAAGAAGCGAAAGCTGCCGCACAGGATCCCCAGGGGCACACCCACCAGCGAGGAGATCAGAAAACCGAGGAATATGGTGCGGATGCTATGGGCGAGGCTTTGATGCAGCCACGGTTCATCTTGCAGGCGCGGCGGCGTTTTGAAGGCGGTGTAAAAAGCCCGCGCCACCGCAAGCGGTGCCGGCAAGTAAACCGGGTTGACCCGGTAGCCTTTCGGCAGCGGTTGTCCGGCCGCTTTGGCGTTGGCGACTTCCTTGTCAAAATCCGCCCGGGGGATATCCAGTCCTTCACTGAAGTAATCCACCTGGCCGGGATCGGTGATGTGCACCAACGGGTGCCAGGCCCATGGCACGTAGCTGAGAAAGCACCAGATGGCCAGGGGAATGACAAAGGATAAGACGGTGAGTTGGAGCTGCCGCTTGCGCGGCAGCTCCTGCTTCAAACCAAGCCAGTCGTGGTGGGCCATGGGGGTTTCGGCGGGCTATTTCATGCCCATGATGATACCGGGGATGATATAACTCTCTGGTTTTTGCGAATCCTTGTAGACCCCATTGTCGAGGTTAAACTTGTCGCTGAGCTTCATCGAGCCGTAAATCGACAACATGTCGTCGCTCTTTTTGAGGCATTCTTTTGCCTCGGGCACGGTCAGAAAATGGGTGCCGGGAACATTTTTGGCGTAATCCGCCGGGTCAGCCCCCACCTTCGCCGCCATGATTTTGATTGCGTCGTCACGTGTCGCCGGATCCATCAGGTAGGCGACACACTTGTAGTAGATCGCCGTGATCTTGGCCCAATCCTCCTTGTGCGCGGCATAACTGCTCGGGCTCACTGCAATCACGTCGAAGATCAAGCCCTTGGCATCGGCGCTCGTGAATAGTTTCTTCGAGCCGGGTACCTGTTTAAGCGCCTGGCCGGAAATCGGATACCATGCCCCGATGGCGGCCACCGTTCCCGACGCAAGGGTTTGCGGCGTCTTGTCCGTGGAGGTCCCGACCAGCGTCACGTCCGATTGGCTCAGCCCGTTCACCTTCAAGGCCTGGAGCAACAGTTCATGCTCCACCAGCGTCAGCTCGACGCCGACTTTCTTTCCTTTCAAATCTTTGATGGAATCAACCCCCGGCGCTCCGACAATCATGTCGCTGCCCTCGCTGTAATCCACCAGGCAGACGATCTTGCTTTTGGCGCCGCTGGCGCCGCTCACCATGTCGTCGCCCGCCACGATCATGTCCGCGTCAATCTTCCCGGCGGCGAAGGCGTCAATCGACGGCGAATAATCGAACCAATCCATTTCGACGTCGAGGCCGGCGTCCTTGAACCAGCCTTTTTGTTTGGCGACTTCCATGACCGTATAACCCGGCCAGTCGCTGTAACCGATTTTGATGGTGTCCGCCCGGGTCCCGGCCAGACTGACCAGACCGACCAGCGTTACAACCGTTAATGTTTTTAGTTTCATCATTTTTCCTTTTGTTATTTTCGTTTGTTGATTTGTTGGTGACCAAAAAATTCAAAACCGCCGCGCATAGCGGTCAATTTCCCACTGGCTTATGCTCTGGTGGTATTCCTCCCACTCGGCCCGCTTGTATTTGATGAACTCATTGCGCAGCTCCGTGCCGAGCACCTTTTCGATGAAGGGGTCCGCCGCAAACGCGTCCACGGCCTCGGACAAGGTACGCGGCAATTCCTGAACCCCGATCTGGTCAAGCTCCGCGGCCGACAGTTCATAGAGATTTTCGTGGTGCGGCTCGCCGGGGTTCAACTGCTCGCGCACACCCTCCAACCCGGCCGCCAGCACGAGGGCGGCGGCAAGGTACGGATTGCAGGAGGAATCGGCATTGCGGCTCTCACAACGGCCGCCGTTCATCGGGACACGGATCGAATTGGTGCGGTTGTTGGTGCCGAAGGAATTGAACACCGGCGCCCAACTGTAATAACTCATGGCCCCGCGGCGGATGAGCCGTTTGTAACTGTTTACCGTGGGAGCCAGTGCGGCGCACAGCGCCCGGCCATGCCGGAGGATGCCGGCGATGAAGGAATAACCAAGCGGCGAGATCCCCAGCCCGCGCGGATCAGTTTTTGATTCAAAAAGATTCCGGCCCGTGCGCACATCCGCAAGGGACATGTTGAAATGAGCCCCGTTGCCCGTCTTGTCCGCAAACGGTTTCGGCATGTGGGTCGCCAGCAGGCCGTGTTTGGACGCAATGGTTTTGGCCATGTAACGAAAGAAGATGTAACGGTCGGCCATCGTGAGCGCGTCGGCGTATTTGAAATCGAACTCGAACTGCGAATTGCCGTCCTCGTGGTCGAACGAGTAGACGTCCCAGCCCAGCCCGTTCATGGTCGAAACCATTTCATCGAGCCAGGGGAAGACATCCATGAATCGCTTCACGTCATAGCAACTTTTGTCGAGGTTGTCGTCGCTGTTCGGGACGATCAGCCGGCCGTGCTCGTCCTGCTTCAGCACGTAAATCTCGCACTCGATGCCGAGGTTGAAGTTGAAACCCATCGCCGCCGCCTCGGACATTACGTTTTTCAGCAGCACACGCGAATTCAACGGGTACGGCTGGCCGTGGAAATGATTGTCCGCCGGCATCCAGGCCACCTCTTTTTGCCACGGCAACTGGATG
>DATMLG010000126.1:0-8968 GCA_035570675.1 Verrucomicrobiia bacterium
CGCTGGGAACGGCGACGGAAATTTCCAACGGGGTGTTCCAGTTCACGGACACAACGACGAATCTCAATCAAAGATATTACCGAGTGGTGTCGCCGTGATGGTGACACTGCCTTTCCGCTGAATTCGGGATTATTTTGGCGATGTCATCGCGTTGCAATGACTTCTCAGCCGTAGTTTGTGTCAATGGTGAACTGACACTTGTTAGTTTGCCAATCTTCGCCGGAACAAGATAAAGACAAAAAGAGAGGCCGTGCAAAGGGCTGTAGTGGAGGGTTCGGGTGTAGCAGTCCCCGACAATTGAATGTCAGACAAATATTGAACCGGTGTGTAACTTTCATAGCCACCTCCACGCCGCATTTCAATCGCGATTTGATAAGTCCCTGCCGTAATGGTGCCGGTGTAATCCAGGGTGGACAGTAACGTCGCTCCCCCATTCAAGTGACTGCCGAAGGCGTAGCTGTCAACCACGTTGCCATTAATGAGAAGCAGGAAGGTTCCGTAGTCGGCATTCTCACCTCCGCATTGTGCGGCGATATTAGCAGAAATGTTGAGAATTCCCACATTCAACGGCACGTATTGGTAAATGCCGACCCCTTGTCCCAAGCCTCCGCCGCCGATGAGGCCAGGGGGAACTTCCCCTACTTGGAATTCCGCACTGTTTTGAGGCGTGCCAGTGCCCGCTGTATCGAACGGAGCCACTTGCTCGACCAGGGTTCCGCCGTAGGCTGGATACTGAAAACCACCTATCACCGCCACTCCCTGGGTATTGTAGAGTGTCCATCCTGTGAAGTCGCCGGTGGCAAAATCTCCGTTGACTAATTGTGCCTGCGTTGTTCCCGCCACCGCAAGCAATAACGCGGAGAGTAGGTATTTTGGGCAAAATCGTATCATCGGGAGCTCTTGTTTATCGAGGCCGAGTGTATTCATAAAGCCCTTAAAAGTCAAGGCTAATCCAACTTTCTTTCGGTGTCCTGTGCGGTGGGTCGCTCTCGTGGTTTCCCCGCTCTTAACACCCGCAGCGAAAAACCCCCGCCATTGTCGTACGGTTCAGCAAATGATTAGCGGGACATACCCCGACAGATTTCTCGGATGCGATAATGGGGAGGAGTTCCGCGGACATTCCGTCCCTACCCTTCGGCGCCAATTTCATCTTGCCCTTCTCCCCTTTTAGGCGCTCTGACAATTTCTTTTCCGCACAGCCCAAAGCCTGCGGGTCCGCCCGCACCTGTCGTTCTCCCTTGGCCCCCCGATTCCCGTCCCTCACCCCCTGTCACTTCGCCAGTGATGACTGACACTTGTTCTTTGCGTTACGATTGTTACTTCCCCACCTCCAAGGGCACATAAATATCCGTGAGGCCAAACGACGGCGGCATCCCCTTCGAACCATTCACTGCCACCAAAAAGGACGGGGCCTTCCGTGCCTTGCGGCCGCTCTTGGGCAGCCATGAGCGGAACAATTTCTCATACCCCTTGGCGATCGCTCCGATCGGACAATTCCGCGCCACCACATAATCGCCGCCCGTTATCATCCGCACCCGCACCGGCTTCGTGGGCGCGTACTTTTCATCCACCGTCACGCAGGCGTCATAACGCAATTTTTCCGGAGGCGTGTCCTTCGGATTATCCAGGGGCACGCCGATGAACAACGAATCCTTGCGGGGCAGCCCGTCCTTCATCAGCATCGTCATAAAATCCTGCCATACCCGGTACGCCCCGTTGTACGGCCCCACATGCCGCATATACGCGACCCGTTGCGGCTCCAGCGCCTTCACTTCGATGCTCATTGGCTTTGCCTTGGCCAGGGACCGCTTCGGTTGCAACGGCACATAAATATTTACCCGCTGTTTCTTGCGCGCAGCCGGGTCCTGGGCATTTACCAAGACGATAAAGCTCGGCGCTGGCCGCAACTCCCGGGAACTCCGCGCGAGCCATTTGCCGAACAAGAACTGGAAGGCTTCCTTGATTTTCCCGACCGGGCAATTTTCCGCCACGGCGTAATCGCCGCCGACGATGGTCTGCGACTCAACGGGTTTCTTCGGCCGATATTCTTCATCCACCGTGATGCACGCGTCGTAACGAAGGTCCGCCGCCCGCGTCACCGCCGGATTGTCGTGCCCGATGCCGATGAACACCGAACTCTTGCGAACCTGTTTGTCCGCCGACAGGCGTGTAATGAGGTCAATCCACGTTTGGCCGGTGCTTTCGTAGGGCCCGACATGCCGCAAATAAGCCACGCGCATCGGTTTGATTTTTTTGGTGATTACTTTCATAACTTTTGTGGTGATGTGATTTGTGTTGAATGTGGTCAAAGGAACTCCCGGCCGAAAATGCACGCCGGACGGCGCGGCGAGAATGGCGACCGGCCCTGTCGCCCGGCGAAACTCCGCGGGTGAAACTCCGTAGGCGGCCTTGAACGCCCGGGTGAACGCCTCATGCGCCTCGTAACCCGCGTCCAGCGCCACTTGAATCACCTGCTTCGCGCCCGACCTCAGGTCCATTGCCGCCCGTTCCAACCGCAGCCGCCGCACATGGTCCGCAATCGTCTCATCGGTCATCACCGCGAAGACGCGGTGAAAATGAAAACTCGAAAAGCAGGCCACCCGCGCCAAATCCTCCAAATCCAACGCCTCATCCAGATGCTCCTGGACATGGATCAACACCCGCAGAATGCGTTCCTTATAATCATCCCAAGTGGTCTTGTGCTTTGGCCGTGTGCCGCTCATCTGGACACCAAACTAGCAAACGCCATCACAGGCCGCTTGACTAATTTTGCGGTTTTGCAACTCCACATTTCGCCGTCTGACAAACGCATCATATTTGATACACGAGTTCAGATGAAGCCAAACAAGATTGAGGCACAGCGCGCGGCCCCGCTTGCGGCCGCACATTCCCCTTATCGGCTTTTCCGGCGCCCCGGCCCCGGTCCACTGTCACCCGGCCAGTGACACTTGTCCGTGGTGTTTCAGGCGGCGTGTTTAATGTCCATCCATTTTATCACGGATCATTGCGCGAAGCGCGTCTGTGTCGGCATACATTGGCCTGGCCCTTGCCCTTGCAAAAGCAATGGCCAACGCCGCCGCCCCCAGCAAAACACCAAGGCTGAGAAAAAACCACTTGCCGGCTCCGGCGTCTCCACCGTGATTCTGAGGGATAAAGTAACCATCCGGGAAGTTATAGGCGGGAATGGCATCCCCCAGATTCACACTGTTAAAAAAATCGCGTGTAACCGCAATGTTCACCCTTGGCTGCCGGTCGCTGCTGAAAACGACGTGTGGCCAGGCGCCTCTTCCCGGATCAACATATTTTCTGACCACAATGAGAGTGTCGGGTTGAATCTTGCCAGCTCGAATGCTTTGGAGCCTGCTTTCAAACTGCTGCTGAGAATTACCGGCGCGAAAGAACGCCACGATGCCAAAGACAATAAACCCCAGTCCGAAAGCGGCCGGGACGAGCGTTTGAATGAATGCATTAAGACGCATGATGGCGTGGCCGCCTGACGATAGAAGCTGGGCCGTGCCGGAAAAGTGTCAGTCCTCACTCCTGGCACAAAATAATGGTCATGGTTTTGACGCAACAGATTCGAGATACAAGTCCGGCTGCCGGTTCACGATCGCCGGCAATCCAGCGCAAGGACATCGAGGCATCAGCCCGCAGGCGCCGCACCAGTTTCACCTTCCCTTTATCTTCCTTCCGGCGCTCTGACAACTTCTTTTCCGCCGAAAAGATTGCCGAGAATTTGACAGGGCAAGAATTTGTGATACCGTCACGAGCGTTGGCAGGAGGACGGCCTGAATACAGAGGGCCGGGACAGATAATCTAAAAAAATTGATGAATTGCGATTTGCAATGGGCGCCGGATTTCACCGCGGAGTCACGGAGTGGAACCGGATTGTTTCGCGCGAAGGCAGGGAACGAATTTGAAATTCCAAATTAGAGATTTCATAAAATGGAAGGCGCCCGGTGTTTTGTGTCTTCGCAAGCATATGATTTCTCGCCGGTTAGGATCATTTTCCGCCTTTTTCGGCCCATTTCTCAGTTGTAAGGGGGTTGGTTTCTCGCCGGTTACAGTAAAAGCGGGGGAAAATTTCTCGCGAATGCCAGACGGAACCTGCAACCACCAAGGCGACTGCGGAGGGCCGAATCGACACGGTAAAACACAATAGAACACGATAGTGGCGCTTATTTTTTGAGCTGTTCTTTGACAAGCAGGGTGCCAGCCACGGCCAGTCCTTCCGGACAGGCACAAGGTCGGCACCCAATTTAAAAAAGGCGCGGGGTCGTAAAGCCGGAAGGAATTTGGGCTCAGGTCCTTCCGGACTGGCAAAAAAGCTTCGTCCTATCATTTCGGGGATGTGATTATGGACTTTACAGCCGGGGGGCGTGGCACCAAAGTATATGCTGTGTCGGTCAAGCCAACTGAGTCGGACAGGGTGTTGGAAGACAACCCCTTACAACAGGACTTTGGTTTTCGCGCGCGGATGGATATGGAAAGCGCGATTCAGCGCTCCCAGAACCATCTGCTGGAGCTCCAAAAGCCCGAGGGTTATTGGGTAGGCGAGTTGATGGTGGATTCCACCATCGTCTCGGACACCATCGCGTACCATCATTGGAACGGGAAGGTGGACAAAAAATGGCAGCGCAAGGCGGTCAACCACATCTGGTCGATGCAACTGCCCGACGGGGGCTGGAACATCTATTACGGCGGCCCGGCGGAGGTGAACGCCACGATCAAGGCGTATTTGGCCCTGAAACTGGCGGGCGTGCCGGTGACAGATCCCCGGATGTTGCGGGCGCGGGCCATGGCGATGAGCCTGGGCGGCGTGCCGCGAATGAACACCTTCTCCAAGCTTTATCTGGCGTTGCTCGGGTTGTTTCCCTGGGATTACGTGCCGACCATCCCCTGCGAGGTGATTTTGATCGGCAAATGGTTCCATGTAAATTTCTACGAAATGAGTTCATGGAGCCGGTCCATGCTCGTGCCGCTGGCCATCATCAACCATTTCAAGCCGACGCGCCCCTTGCAGACGCCGGTGAGCTTGGAGGAGTTGTATCCCGAAGGTTATCACGAGCGGGACCTGGCGCTGCCGCCCGATCCGCAGTGGCTGACGTTCCGCAACATGTTCATCTGGCTGGACAAACTGCACAAGTTCGCCGAACTGTTCGTCAAGGCCGGCATACATCCGTTCCGGACACGCGCGTTGCGGAAGTGCGAGGAATGGATGCTCAAAAGATTTGAAGGCTCCAACGGGCTGGCGGCGATTTTTCCTGCGATGCTCAATTCACTGATTGCATTAAAGGCGCTCGGTTATGCGGATGACCATCCGCAGGTGAAACGCGCGGAGCTAGAGTTGAAGAACCTGGAGCACGAGACGGAACATGAGGTGCGGATCGAGCCGTGCTTTTCCCCGGTGTGGGACACAGCCATCGTGGCGATTTGCCTGCATGAATCAGGCATACCGGAAACGCATCCGGCATTGAAGAAGGCGACCGACTGGCTGATGGACAAGGAAATCCGCTTCCAGGGCGACTGGCACTATAAGAATCCCGTGGACGTGGAACCCAGCGGCTGGGTGTTTGAATTTGAGAACAAATGGAACCCGGACGTGGATGACACGGCGATGGTGCTGCTGGCCTTGCGCAAGATTCCCACGGACAATCCGAAGCGGCGCAACGAATGTTTTGCGCGCGCATTGAAGTGGATGCTCACCTTCCAATGCAAGGACGGCGGCTGGGCAGCGTTCGACAAGGATTGCACCAAGGGCATTCTCGAGAAGGTGCCGTTCGCGGACCACAACGCCATGCTGGATCCAGAATGTGCGGACATCACGGCGCGAATTTTGGAATTGCTCGGCTACGAAGGCATCGAAACCGATCATCCGCAGATTAAAAAGGCGATAGAATTTCTGCGCGAAGAGCAGGAGACGGACGGTTCGTGGTACGGCCGTTGGGGAGTGAATTATATTTACGGCACCTGGCAGGTGTTGCGCGGGATGCGCGCGCTCAATGTCAACATGAACCAGGCCTGGCTGCTAAAGGGCCGCGAGTGGCTGGAAAGCGTCCAGCGTGAAGACGGCGGCTGGGGCGAGCGTTGCATCACCTACGACGATCCGGTGTTCAAGGGCCAGGGACCGCTCAGCACGCCAACGCAGACCGCCTGGGCGGTGATGGGGTTGTGCGCGTTTGACGATCCGGACCGGCCAAGCATCATCCGCGGCATCAAGCATCTCATCCAGACGCAAAATCCGGACGGCTCCTGGACAGAGCATGAGACGACGGGCACCGGATTTCCGCGCGTCTTCTATTTGAAATACGACATGTATCGTAACAGCTGGCCGTTGCTGGCACTGGCGACCTACCGGAGCTTGTTGAAACGGTCGGTCAGGGAGGCGCCGGGCCATGTGAACGGTGCGACGCGGGACATCGCGAGCGTTCTGCCCATGCGCGAGCCCTCGTGAAGGCGCGGCGCATTTGCCGGTTTTCCGCCACATGAGCTGGGCCTACCGAACCTTGTTGCGGCCCTGGTTGTTCAGCCAGGATTCCGAGAAAATCCACAACCGGACATTGCGCGTGCTGGCCGCTGCCAGTCGCAGCAAACTGGCGTGCGATGCGCTGGCGGCAGTGTTTCAACCTGAAGAACTGCCGGTGCAATTGTTCGGATTGAGGTTTCCCAACCCGGTCGGGCTGGCGGCGGGCATGGACAAGGCGGCCGCGGCCGTGCCGGTCTGGGCGGCGCTTGGCTTTGGCTTCAGCGAACTGGGCGGTGTCACCTGGAAGGCGCAGCCAGGCAATCCCGCGCCGCGAATGTTTCGCGCCACTGCACACGGGGCGCTCGTGAACCGGATGGGATTCAACAACCCCGGCGCGGAAGCGGTCGCGGCAAAGCTCGCGCAATGGCGCGCACGGAATCGCTGGCCCGCCCATCCCGTGGGAATGAACCTGGGGAAATCCAAGGACACGCCGTTGGAAGACGCGGCGGAAGATTATGCACGTTCATTGTGCGCGGTGTGGCCGCACGCGGATTTTTTTGTCGTCAACGTGAGTTCGCCGAACACGCCGAATCTCCGCGACCTGCAGGACCGGGAGGCGTTGGACGAAATTCTGATGGCGTTGCAGGAGACCAATCAGACAATGGCCCAGACCTGCCGGCCGGCGCATTCCGCGAAACCGATTTTGGTGAAGGTGGCGCCGGACCTGTCAGTCGAGGCGCTGGACGAGATTTTGGAACTGGCCAAGCCGCGGGAGATCGCCGGCATCGTGGCCACGAACACCACGATCTTGCGGCCGACGACAGAAAACGAGCGGATGAAGAAAATCTACGAGGAAGCGGGAGGCTTGAGCGGGAGGCCTTTGCGCAAGAGGAGCAACGAAGTCATCAGCCATATATATCGGCAGACACGCGGCGAATTGCCAATCATCGGCGTGGGTGGAATTTTCACTGCCGCCGATGCGTGGGAGAAAATCACCGCCGGCGCATCACTCGTGCAGGTTTACACTGGAATGGTTTATGAAGGGCCGGGCGTCGCGAAGGAAATTGTGGACGGTTTGCGCGTGCTGACCAAGTCAATGGGTTACGGAACTTTGACGCAGGCGGTGGGATCGAAGGCAAATTCAGCCGGCGGTGCGGATTTTGGCGGCTAAGTTTCTGTATATTATGCACTTGACGATTAGGGCGGTTGGCCTTATAGGTGTTTGCGGACAATATGCGGGCAGCTCAGATCATTCCTAACCTACTAACGCTATGACGAAACGTGACTTGGTAATCCGTATCAGCACTGAAACCGGCTTGGTGCAGCAACAGGTCTTGGATGTCGTGCAGAAAACCCTTGATTACATTGCCGAAGCCGTGTCCAAGGGGGACAAGGTGGAACTGCGGAACTTTGGGGTTTTTGAGGTGAAAGTGCGCAAGGCGCGCATCGGGCGCAACCCGAACGCACCCGCCACCGATGTGCCGATTCCGCAGCGCGCCGTCGTCAAGTTCAAGCCCGGCAAGGAGATGCGCGCCGAAGTGCTGAAATTGACGCCCGACAAGCCCGGGAATAGCGCGCCAGCCAACAATTGAACATTTCTCTCCTTTGCGAGGCGCTCTGTCCGGCAGCAGCGCCTCTTTTGTTTCTGCGCGGAACAACTGAGCCAATGATCTTTTGCACCGCTATTTCCCCTCCCGCTTCCTCACTTTGATATGGATCGTCTGCCTGGATTCCGCGATTTCTATCCCGAACCGCTGCCCCACTCGGATGTCTGGAGCGCGGACGCGCGGCAATATATCTTCGACAAATGGCGCTCCGCCGCGCGCCGTTACGGCTTCCGCGAATACGACGGACCGCCGCTGGAACCCCTGGAACTGTTCACCACGAAAAGCGGCGAGGAAATCGTTGGCCAGCTGTACAACTTTACCGACAAGGGCCAGCGCGAAATCGCCTTGCGTCCGGAAATGACCCCCACGGTCGCCCGGATGGTCGCGGCGCACGAGCGCAATTACAAAAAACCGCTCAAGTGGTTCGCCATACCGCAACTCTTCCGCTACGAACGCCAGCAAAAGGGCCGTCTGCGCGAGCACTTTCAGTTCAACGCTGACATCTTTGGCGAAAGCGACGTTGCCGCCGACGCTGAGTTGATTGCGTTGCTCATCGACACGCTCCGTTCTTTCGGCCTGACCTCCAATGACTTTGTCATTCGCCTCAGCAGCCGCAATGCATGGCAGTCCTTTTATGATGACATCCTGCAAAAGACGGGGCACAAAGGCGCGAACGAATACGAGTTCTTCCAGATCATCGACAAGCTGGAACGAATCGATCCATTGGAGGCGGAAAAAAAACTGTCCGTGCTGGGATTCGTGCTTGCTGACGTCAACGCGTTCATTGGCGCCGGGAAACCGACCGTAGAACTCGATGGTATTCTCACTAACTTGGCGTCGCGCGGCCTTGGGGATTTCGTAAAAGTGGATTACCACGTCATCCGCGGTCTTGCAT
>DATMLG010000127.1:0-2030 GCA_035570675.1 Verrucomicrobiia bacterium
CGGCGGCAAGGCATCCAGAAGTTCGGGCAGGACAATTCGTTCCATGTGATTTGAAGCGTGAGATGGCCGGGTGTGAAACGGTTTATTCCACTTCGAGCAGGGCGCCATGGCAACTGAAGCCGGCTCCGAACGACGACATCCACCAAAAGCCTCCAGGCGCACCGGCGGCCAGCGCCGATTGAAGCGCAAAGATGACCGACGGGCTGCTCATGTTCCCATATTCGCGGAGCACGGCCTCGCTCCAGCGCACGTCGTCACCGGACAATTGGAACCGCTCCCGCAAGGCGAGCAGAACATCGCGTCCGCCGGGGTGCAAAATCCAGCCGTTGACCTGGGAACGCGTCAAGCCCGCGCGGGCGAGCATGTCTTCAAAGAGCGTCCCGGCGTGTTGGGCGGCCACGGACGGCACCTCGGGGGTAAGGATGTTACGCAGCATTCCATACCTTTGCTCGAAACGCAGCCGGTCACGGTCCTCCGGTTTGATGAGCGAACCACCGCTGTTCCATTTCACGCGACGCCGTCCATTTGCTTCCGGCGACAGCAAGAGTGCGCCCGCGCCATCGCCGAACAGGCACGCACTGATGAGCACGCCGGGATCATCGTCCAGGTACATCGCGGCGCTGCAAACTTCGACACAAATGGAAAGGACGCGCCGGCAACCGCCGGCGGATAGAATCGCACGGGCGGTTTGCAAATTGGGAAGCGCCGCGCCGCAGCCTTGTCCGACCAGATCGAGCGCCATCACATCCGGCCGCAGGCCGAGGCGTTCGATGGCATAACTCGTCAGACCGGGGCACAGGTAGCCGGTACAGGTACTGATTAGAACGGCGTCAATGGCGCGGGTGTCGGTTTTGGAATCGGCCAGCGCCCGTTGCGCGGCCTGGACCGCCAGCGCCGGGGCGTGTTCCACGAACCGGGCGTGCAAGGTGTCCGGCGTCATTTCGTAAGCCTGCTCGAGCTTATCGAGCGCGAGATGGCGGGTGGCGATGCCGTTGTCGCCGGTCAGCACCCGTTTTAAAATGAATTGCGAGCGGGGATTCAGTTCCCGAAACCGGGCGGCGTCCTGGACCGATGCCCAGCAATCCTTCTGGCTATAGCGACGGGGTGGTGTGGCAGTTCCAATCCCGATGATGAACATGCTGGACATATAGCGCGGTTTTGGTGAATCCGCCACCAAGAGATTGTTCCCAGAACCATTAGCTGTTGGCAGAACCCGGGACAAGGCTTCAGAATAAATATTCCACCCTGGGACTATTCAATGGGCGCCTCCTCTCCCCGTACCCTCTCCTCCACTTCGCAGAGGAGAGGGAGCCGGGATCTGCCATTCCTGAAAATGCTGGTGCAATGGCGGGTTTGCCGGGGCGGCGCAGCAACGCCGCCCTACCAATCTAAATCGCCTTAGCGGATGGCGAGGGTCGCGGGATCGGTCCACCAGGCGGCGGGACGCGACAAGAATTCCAACATGCCGTGGCCGAACTTGGAGGTGGTGGTGGCGCCCGCGGCCATGCAGGCTATCCTGCCATTGGTGAAATCGTGCAGCCACTGGGTTACCCGGCCCGGGAATTTGTTTTCAAAGGCCATGCCGCTTTGATACATGGCAAAAATGCGTCCGTTGTAAAAATATTCGATGAGCTTCATCCAGTAATGGATGAGCTTGCGCATCTGAGCGGAATAGGCTTCGAGGTTGTCGAGGTTCTCGGAAAGCAATTCCGCCGAATGCAACGCGAGGTGCATGCCCGGAGAAAGCATGGGGTCAACAAAACCAAAGGCGTCTCCGGTCATCGCCCAGCCCGGCCCATGACCGCGGGCGGAGACAAGCTGGTAGTTGGAATAGGTGGCGACTTCGGTAATGCGGCGGCGGGTTGGGCCGGCGGCGGAAAGCACGGGGTCGCGGTTGATGGCGGCTTCGAGCCGTTCCTCGGGAGTTGTACCGAGTTGGGCCGCGGCGTCCTTGTTCATGACAACACCGACGGAAAGGCGACCGGGCAGGGGAATGCGCCAGCACCAACCATCAGACAACCGGCCGATGA
>DATMLG010000128.1:0-8037 GCA_035570675.1 Verrucomicrobiia bacterium
CCGCTGGGCGCGTCCTTCTTCATGCGATGATGCATCTCGACCACCTCAAGATCAAAACCCGGCCCCAGAATTTCCGCGGCCCTGCGCGTTAGCCAGAACAGCGTGTTGACGCCGGTGGAATAATTCGCCGACCAAACCACAGGTATCTTTGCAATGCCATTTTTGATTTTGGTTTTCTCGGCGTCGGTGTGGCCGGTGGTGCCGATGACCAGCGCCTTGTTGTGCGCCGCGCAAAGCTCGGCGACGCCCGCCGTGGCGTCGTGCGAACTAAAATCAATGACCACGTCGCCCTGCCCCATCATCGTTTTCAAATCGTCGCCCGCATCAATCTGTCCGGTGATCTTCAAATCAGGATAGCGCTCGACGCAAGTCACGAGCGCGTGCCCCATGCGTCCCTTCGATCCGGTAATGATGATGCGAGTCATGATGATCAGGCCTTTGAATCAACCCATTTCAAGGCACCGCAGGCCTTCAAGGTCTTGCGCAGCGCGTCGCGGTTTTTGGTGGTCATGGGAACGAGCGGAAGGCGGAACTCCTCCTCCATCATATTCATCATGGCGAGCGCGGCCTTCACGCCAAGCGGATTGGTCTCGACGAACAAATCTTTGAAGAGCCGGTAGTATTTGTCGTGCAGCTTGAGCGCAATGGCGGGCTTGCCCTCCCGGTATGCGCGAACGAGGTGCGAAATCTCATACGGAATGAAATTGGACGCCACACTAATAACCCCATGCGCTCCCGCGGCCAGGAACGCCAGCGTCAGCGCATCGTCCCCGCTCAAAATGGTAAAGTCCGGCCCGAGCGCCGCGCGCAATTGGCTCACCCGATCCACATTGCCGCCGGCTTCCTTGATGCCGACAATGTTAACACTGTCATGCACCAACTGGTTGACCGTCTCCACGCCAATCTCAACTCCGCACCGGCTGGGAACGCTGTAAAGCACAATGGGCAGCTTGGTCGCGCGGGCAATCGCGTGAAAATGCTGGAAAAGCCCCTGCTGCGTCGGCTTGTTGTAATAGGGCGCGACCTGCAATGACCCGTCCGCTCCGGCCTTCTCAGCGCGCTGGGTGAGGTCAATCGCCTCGCTCGTGGAATTCGCGCCCGTGCCCGCCAGCACCTTGATTTTGCCGGCGGCATATTTCACCGCCAGCGCGACGACCCGGATATGCTCGTCATAATCCAGCGTCGGCGACTCGCCCGTGGTGCCGACGGGGACAATACCGTCCACGCCGCCTTTGATCTGAAATTTAATCAGGCGTTCCAGGGCGGCTTCGTCAATCTTGCCATGTTTAAATGGCGTGACGATCGCCGTGTAGGTTCCAGTGAATTTGGTCATGTATCGAATATGCGAAGTCATCTTATAAATGGGAGCAGATGGCGCGGCGAGAGATTTTGGCCGCCCGCAAGGCGTGAGGAGGGAGCATCCCCGCAGGGGGCTGTGACCGACGAACAACGCAGCGGGCGGGCAAAAGATCCGCCGCTCGGAAGAATCTTTCCCTCAATTGGCTTGTTATTGTTGTGCATCGTCTTCATTTTTCGGCTAACACCGCTGCGGGCATTTGTGAGATGGCTTCTATCTTTAAAATCAGGGAAAATGCGTGGTTTGGCCAGCCGATTTTGCGCGCCCCCCGGCCTGGCTCAGATTTGAATCTTGCCCTCGAAGGTGAAATCCGCCGGGCCGGTGAGCCGCACATCGGAGAAATCACCGCCGCTTTGTTTGAAGCTGACCTCCAACTCGTCGCCGCCCTGCACCTGCACTTTGACCGGCGAAACGAATTGCAAAAGCCTCGCCGAAATCAGCGCCGAAGCCGTCAAGCCCGTGCCGCACGCGAGCGTTTCACCCTCCACCCCGCGCTCGTAAGTGCGCACGCGAATGTGCCCCGGCCCAAGCTGCTGGACGAAATTCACGTTCGTGCCCTTCGGCGCGAAATGCGCGTGACGCCGGATTTCCCGGCCAAGTTGCTGCACCATCGCCAGGTCCGCATCCGGGACAAACAACACGGCATGCGGCACGCCCGTGTTCAGCGAGTGGACCGTCTGCGTTCCCGTGGACAGCGTAATCTTCTGGTCCAAACGCAAATCTTTCGGCGGCGTAAGCGTCACCGTTACCCGTTCACCTTTGAAACTTGCGTCAATAATCCCCGCGCCCGTCTCAAAAGTAATGTCGCTGTTCTTGCCGGTGAGCTTTTGTATGAACCGCGCGAAACAACGCGCGCCGTTGCCACACATTTCGGCTGTGCTGCCGTCATTGTTGTAGAATTCCCAGGCCCAGTCCGCCTTGCCTGAATCGCAGGGAATGAGCAGCATGATGCCGTCAGCCCCCACGCCGCGCTGGCGATGGCAGATGTGGACGATCTGCTCCGGGCTGAGCTTGATCTTGCGCTCGCGGTTGTCCGCCAGCACAAAATCATTCCCCGCGCCGTTCATTTTATTGAATTCCAACAGCATAGCACCAGAATAACAGTACGCCCCGTTCTCGGCAAGCATGGCGCAATCCCTCCGACACTCCCCTCCCATTCGTGTTCATTCGCGGTTAAAAATGTCTTCTGGTCAGTTTCATTGGCTGCAGACTTTGGCTGAGAATTTTTCCGGGCAAATCTTCGTAACCGGCGAGAAATCAAACCCTTCTGGCTGAGAAATGGGTCGAAAAACGTGCAAAACAGTCCTAACCGGCGAGAAATCATAGGTTTGCATCGACCCATCTTTTGGGTAGGGTGAATCTCCTGATGAGCCCAAACATTTCCCCCCTCGGCACCCCGAAGCCTAGTGCCACTCCGGAAGGACTGCCCGTTGTAACGGTTTCACGTTTTAACGATTTAACGTTCATATAGATTTTCATGTCCTCCTCATTCTGTCCCGCTCTGAACTCCAAGCTCGCCGAAGCCTTGGCGAAGGCGGGTCAACCACCAACACTCAACTTCTCCAAACTGACGCCCCGACCATCCTACATCCGCCGCCTTTTGTCAAGAATCTGAAATCTCAAATCTGAACTTTGAAATTGATTCCCCTGCCCGCGCGGCAATTCCCCGCCTTCGACATTGTTATTTTCCCTGAAATACGACAGCATTCAACCTGTCAGGACAAGTCGGATGTCTCACCAACCGGACAATATTTTCGCGGGAACGCAAATCGTCTCCCTCGTCGAAGTGCGCGGGTCGAATAACTCGCTCGTGCACCCGCGCGGCGCTGTCGGCGTTGTGACCCGCACGCCCGCCGGCACGGAATTGCATTTCCTCATCCGATTCCCCGACGGATTTGAAGCCTCCCTCACCCGTGAACAGATTGACGTGCTTAAACATTTCAAGGATTGGCAGCCCGATGGCACACCCGGCTCCGGCTTCGACTTGGAAAGCCTTCTCATCTACCGTTGCGTCGTTGGCTCGCGCGCCTATGGACTGGACCATGACGAATCGGACGTGGACCGCCGCGGCGTTTACCTCGCGCCTTCTGATCTGCAATGGTCGCTTTTCGGCGCGCCCGAACAATTCGAGGACAACGCCACCCAAAGCTGCTACTGGGAATTGCAGAAATGCCTGGTCATGGCCCTCAAGGCTAATCCGAATATTCTGGAATGCCTTTACTCCCCCATCGTTGAAAAACTCACGCCGCTCGGCGAAGAACTGGTCGCTTTGCGTCAGGCTTTTCTGTCGCAGATGATTTTTCAGACCTTCAACGGTTATTCCCTGTCGCAGTTCAAGAAAATCGAACAGGACATCCGTAATCACGGCGAGGTGCGCTGGAAACACGCGATGCACCTCTTGCGCCTCCTGCTCACCGGCGCGGCTGCCTTGCGGACGGCAACCGTTCCCGTCCGCGTCCAGGCACACCGCGACCGTCTGCTCGCCGTCAAACGCGGCGAAATTCCATGGCCCGACGTGGACGCCTGGCGCAAGGAACTCCACGCCGACTTCGAACGCGCCCTTGCCGAAACCAAGCTGCCCGAACGCCCCGATTACGAGGCCGCTAATCGATTTCTTGTTAAGGCACGTCGAGCAATTGTTGCGTTTGAGGAATAGACGATGTCAACGCGCTTGTACAGCTTTTACGGGGAGAGCAATCTCATCGAGCCACGGCCTCAGATTCTGGAGGAAACATGGAGAAGGATTGGTAAAGGGCTATTACAAACAACACAGCCGGGAATCTATCGGGACCGTCATATTGTAATTAAGTTTTTGCATTTTGCGTACGGAATTATCGAGGAGCGCCTATCGTATCTCGTCCGGCGGATTGCGTCGCACGAATCTATGGAATTCATGCTTTACCAATACGATTTGGCCGCGAAACTCTGGCACGCCGTGCCAGATGAAGATGTTGAAAGAGAATCGCATTTGGCGTCGCGTCGTCGCGCACTGAAGCACCTTTCGGAGCAGATCGCTATGCGCTCCCCGCCCGAATGCGCTCCAGTCCATTCGCGAAATCTTTTCCCGGAAGTGGAGGAGGCGATTTTATGTGCGGAAATCTTGGTTGCGCTATCAACAGCCAGCGATCAAACATATTTCTTGTTTCCCGAACATACCCAATTGAGCGTAATGAGCGGCGGATATCTGGTACCGTTTCATCTTGAATTAATCCCCCCGTATTCCTCGACGGGCATTGATTTCGCCAAGCGAATGGCCAAAGACCGAGAGTACCGCCGCAAATTCATTCCGGATCCGACCGCGGACAGGGACCCCAAGTTTCAGTCGGTGGTTTTGGACAAGGCCTTCTCCGCCGAGTTCGGATTTTCCTACTTAGATTTTTTGCACGCCTTGGTCCGGATATTAACAGACATCGCCCCCGCGTCCGGCAGCTACCCTATCGTTTTTTGCCACAGGGACAACGTGATTCGAGAGCTGTCGTCGTGTGCAAAGATTTCAACAGCAACCGCGACTCAGATTCTCGCAGGCTTCACTCTTCGGGCCAACGACATGAAGTCGGAGGGCCGGAAACTATGGAATACCAAGCAAATATTCCGAGCATATCGACGGGGCCTTTTCGAGCTACCCCACTCAACTGGCCCACATTTGATTTGGTCAAATAGAATGGCTGACGAGTCGTTGACTTGGCTGGTCGAAGGATTTTCCTTTAAGAAAGTTCCAGCGGAATGGAATACCCAGAAAATCAAGCAGGGCTTGGAGGCTCTGTCTCTAGCAGCAAGCAACTGGTTTGAGCAACTAACAGTACGCCAATTGGCAGAAATGGGCATTAACGGCTCTAGAAGAAAAGGCCGCATACGAGGCAAAGAGGGCCAGATAGAAATTCCAGACACAGTTGGTGAAATCGACTTTCTTGGCACAGCAAAGGATGGATCATTGGTCATCGTGGAGTGCAAGATGGTCGAGAGCAGGATGGAGGCGCGATTCTGGAAGGAGGACATTGCTGAATTCGTAGGAGCGAAAAAGTCTTATTCCGAGAAATTTAAGATCAAATTGAATTGGGTAGTGGAGAACAAAAAGCAAATCCGAGAACTACTCACAGGCACGGGAGAGCCTTGCGAAGTTCGGGCAATTCTGGTCACGTTGTATCCCGCGTTCGCATCGATTCAGATCTCAGACTTTCCATGTGTTTCGTTATCAGAATTTATCGCGGATTTCGAAAGCGCTGGCGGGTGGCCATATGAAACAGGGGTTTTCAAGACCGAATAAACCTGAGAGATTCATTTTAAATAGATGACCATTGACCCCCGCCTTCACCGTATCGTTGCCGCGCAGCCTTATCCGCTGTTGTTCGCCACCATCAGCGGCGCGCATTTTTATGGCTTTCCGTCGCCCGATTCGGACTTCGATCTGCGCGGCGCGCATCTGCTACCCGTGAAAAATGTCGTCGGACTGGAAATCCGCGATGAGACCGTCCAGGACTCGCGCATCATCGAAGGGCTGGAAATGGACATTGTCAGCCATGACGCTAAAAAATTCTTCGGCCTGCTGCTCAAGAAAAACGGCTACGTGCTGGAACAGCTTTATTCGCCGCTCATCGTCCATACCACGCCCGAGCATGCGGAATTAAAGGCCATCGCACGCGGATGCGTTACCCGGAATCATTCCCATCACTATTTCGGTTTTGCCGAAACGCAATGGAAGCTGTTCCTCAAGGAATCGCCACGCCGGGTGAAGCCGCTCCTTTACGTCTATCGCGTGCTGTTGACCGGCATTCACCTCATGCGCACCGGCAAAATCGAGGCGAACCTCGTCACCTTGAATGAAGAATTCCGGCTGCCCTACATTGCCGGTCTCGTAGCGCAAAAACTGGCTGGTCCGGAAAAGTCCAAGCTTCAGGAAGCAGACGCATCATTCCACGAATCAGAATATCAGCGGCTGCGCGGAGAATTACAGTCCGCCCACGAAGTCAGCAAATTGCCGGAACTGCCATCCGACGAAACCCGCACTGCTTTGAACGACTTGCTCATCAGGATTCGTCTTGCGACGATTGGAAAACTTTAGAGGCGGCTGAGCCAGTGGCCGCCGGCCCTTCACCCGACATATACAGCACGGAGCCAGCCGGCATCATTTCTCCAACACCGCGTCCAACACTCCGTCATCCGGCACCAACGTCCATTGGCTGTCCGGATTGTATTCCTTCATCGTCCCCGCGATGCGCAAGGTATCTTCGCCCAGGTTTCGCTGATAAACCTTGCCGTCTTGATTGACAATAAACGTCATGATGCCGGATTGATCCCAATGCTCCGGATAAGCCACCAGCGCGAATCCGCCCGCGAGGACGCCTCCGCTCATGTAATCAGCTTCTCCGTTGGGCGCGGCCGCGCCTTGTGCGGTCAGAATTCGAAAATAATAACCGTGAAAGGGATGCGTGCCCGTGCCCATATGGGTGCCAAAACCTTGCACATGCGCTTCCGCCACCATGGGCCCAAACGGACTGGCTGGTTCGTTGTCGGCCGCCGGCCAATAAAGACCGTCCTTCTTGCCGGGCGTGCTCTTGAACATCTGGGCGTACTGCGCGCCACCGCCAACTTTCGGGTTCATTTCTGCGTACCGCTGTTGCGCAGCCACGTAGCCCCGGCAAACGCCGATCGCATGGAGTTCGTCCTTTCCGATGTGCCGGTTGATGATCTCATCCATGCCCGCCGCCGTGTCGAAATGCCACTGCCCGTTCGCCTTCACCAGTGGAATCGGCATGGGCCAGTTGTTCGTGCCCATCTCCAGTGTGATTTTGTCCTCGCCCGCATTCACCTGAACGCAGCCCTCCGCCATGACCGCGGCGAATTTCTGCAAATGGTTCGCGTCCTCCACCTTGTCGCCCGTTGAAAGCCGGTTGTATTCCGGGCCGAAAATTTCGCCCAAGGCCGCCTTGTCCTTGGCCTGGACGGCCGCCTGCAAGGCTTTCACGGCATCATCCGGCGACGCAAATAACCGCTCCGGTTCCGGCCAGACCGGGTCCGCCGCGCGAAGGCCCGTCGGCAAAACACCCCAGGCGCCCGCCAATAATGCGATTGTTGAAAATCTGGTAAAACGTGTCAGTGTCAAATGGTTTGAAAATTTCATAGGTTCATCAAGTCTCTGCTGGGTTGCTCAGTTTCAAATTTTACCGCCTTTTCTCTTCCCCGCCGCCATGGGGAGCCTCTACATGCCTTTCAACCGGATGCGCCACCGCGCGGCTTGCCACTCCGCGCTCGCTGTAAACATGCACGTCGCGGCCCCGGTCAAAGCCATCGTCAAATACCACCGGCGGCCCCGGCACCACCACGTCGCCACCATAATAACCTCCTCCGCCCACGGGCACTATGCATCCCATGGACCCCGCGAGCAGCACGACGCCCAACCCAAGCGCGATTCGGTCGGCCAGTACGTTCAATTTGTTCATTGGTATCTTTCTTTTGGGAAAACAATTCATAATTGCCTCAAGGATTTTTTTGCCTGGTTTCGTCTTTTTTCCGGTCGGAAGGCGCTTTGGGAGGAGGCACGTCGATGTTCAGCGCCGCGCTCAAATCAATTTCATGCTCCTGCTCCTGCACGATGATCCCTCGTAACGTTTCGCTTAACGCAAATTCTCCCATCGCCTCCGCCTGACGGATCCGCTCGCGATAACGCCCCACGGTTTCCCGTT
>DATMLG010000129.1:0-9281 GCA_035570675.1 Verrucomicrobiia bacterium
GCCGGCTTACGACGCCCAAATTCCGGAGACACCGAGTCCGTGGATCGTGCCGGTCACATTTGATGTGCCCATCGAGACGGCCGGCAAGCGGCAACGGCGGATTGAGCAGGCCCAAAGTTTGTCCGAATCCGCGCGCCTGAACATCGCGACCACCGCCTGGCAGGTCCGCGCCAATCTCCGCGCGAGCCTCATTGATTTTACCGCCGCGACGCGACGCGAACAAATTCTCCGCCGCCAGCAGGCCGCGCGTGAAAAAATCGTCCAGTCTCTTGAACAACAGTTGCAGGCCGGCGCGGTCTCCGCCCTTGATCTTTCCCAGGCCCGCCTCGCGCTTACGCAACTGCAGCTTGATCTGGCCGATGCCCGCCAGCAGGCCGCCGACGCCCGTGTCCGTGTTGCCGATGCCGTGGGCGTTCCAGTGCGCGCGCTCGATGGCGCGGAGCTCACGTATGATCTTGCGACGATCCCGGCAAACGCCACCGCTTTGACCAGCGCCGAACTCCGTGCGCACGCGTTGACCAATCGCGCCGATATTCTGGGCGCCCTTGCCGATTACGCCGCCAGCCAGTCCGCCCTCCAGCTTGAAATCGCCCGGCAATATCCCGATTTGCACCTTGGGCCGGGTTACAGTTGGAACTCCGGCAGCGCGGGCGACAACCAATGGGAACTTGGCCTGACGGTCGAGTTGCCGGTGCTCAATCAAAATCAAGGGCTCATCGCCGAGGCCGAAGCCCGCCGCACGGTCGCCGCCGCCACATTCAATGCGCTCCAGGCGAAGGTTATTACCGATATTGACCGGGCCACGGCCGCGTGGCAGGTCGCGCGGGAAAATGTTTCGATGCTCGAATCAATGGCGGCGGCACAGAAGAACCAGAGCGACGCCGTTGCCGCGCAGGTGCAGGCCGGCGCGTCCGACCAGGTTGATTTGCTCAATTCGCAGATTGAGCTGGCCGCCGGAGAACTCGCGCAATTGGACGGGCATGTCAAACTCCAGCAGTCCTTTGCCGCGCTCGAGGACGCGGTGCAACGACCGCTCGCAACCTTGAAGCCGTCCATTATTGAACAATCGCAACGTCCCCAAGCTATGACCCAAAACCAGCCGTGAAACGAGCCATCATTTTAATTGTCATTGGAGTCGTAATTGGCGGTGGTGCCGTGTATCTCAAAAACCGCCACGCCGCCCCGGATGCTGATGATAACAAAGCTGCCGCGGATACGGCCTCGTCCGAAGCGACCACAGGAGCACATATTTCGCACGACACGAACGGGAACGTGGTCATCGCCATCAGTGATGAAATTCGCAAGGAGATCGGACTGCAGCTCGCCAAACCCGCCGCCGTGCAATTCAGTCCCGAGATCAAAGGTTACGGCCATGTGGAAGACACTGCGGCACTGGCCGCGCTCGTCACCGACCTGGCCTCGGCCGAAGCCGCATATGCCGTTTCCAGCAACGAACTTGATCGCGTGACAACGCTGGCCGGCCAGGGGAACGCCTCCGCGCGCATCTTGCAGGCCGCTGAAGCCGCCGCCACGCATGACCGGCTTGCTGTCCAATCCGCCCGCGATCATCTGTTGCTTTCCTCAACCCCGGCGTTGACTGACCGCAACGATTTGCCTGCGTTCGTTCAGTCCCTCGCTGCGGGCAGCGCCTCACTTGTGCGCCTCGACCTGCCCGCCGGTGAAGTCCCTCCCGCCCTGCCTGTCGGTGCGCGGGTCATGTCCTTGTCCGGCGGTTCTGCCGATGCCGAATTCCTGGGTGCGGCCGCGGCCACCGACCCGCAAACGCAGGGGCGAGGTTATTTTTTCCTGGTCAGCTCCAATTCGGCGGGCCTCGCGCCGGGTGAGGCCGTCACCGGTTATCTCAAGCTTCCCGGCGATCCACTCTCCGGTGTGATTGTCCCGGGCGATGCCGTCGTCCGCACCGAAGGCGCGGGCTGGATATATATATTGGACAGCGGTGGCAAATCTTTCACCCGCAAAGCGATCGCCCTGGATCATTCCACCGAGGGCGGCTGGTTTGTCGCCAACGGCATCGGCCCCGGTGATTCCATTGTGATCGTCGGCGCGCAAACGCTGCTCTCCGAGGAATTGAAGGCCGCCATCCAGCCCGACTGAGCCGTCCATGCTCAACCGCATCGTTCACTTCTCGTTACGGTTCCGCGGCGTGGTCGTCGCGCTGGCCTGCGTGCTCGTCGGCTACGGAATTTACGTCGCTTCCAATGCGAAGCTCGATGTGTTCCCGAATTTCGTTCCGCCCGAAGTCACCGTGGAAACCGAGGCGCCCGGCCTTTCGCCCGAACAAGTGGAGATTCTGGTCACACGGCCCCTTGAGAGCACCATCAACGGCCTGGGCGGCATGGACTCGCTGCGTTCCGAGTCCATCGCCGGCCTCTCGACCATTACGGCGATATTCAAGGAAGGAACGGATATCTTCATCGCGCGCCAGATGCTTCAAGAAAGAATCGGCCAGACCGCGGGCGAACTCCCGGCCGGTGTCAAGACGCCGGTCATGTCGGCGTTGATGTCTTCCACGATGGACCTGCTGAAAATCGGGCTGGTCTCCACAAACCTGACGCCCATGCAATTGCGGACATTTGCCGACTGGACGGTCAAGCCGCGGCTGCTCTCCGTTCCGGGCGTCGCCCATTGCATTGTCTTCGGCGGTGACGTTCGCCAGCTTCAGATCCAGGTGCATCCGGACCAGCTCATGGCCTACGGGCTTTCGATATCGGATGTGCTCACTGCGGCGGGCAATTCCACCGCCGTCATGGGCGCGGGTTTTGTTGAGAATGCCAACCAGCGCATTCTCATCCAAACCGAGGGCCAGGCGCTCACGCCGGAGGTGCTGGGCGAGGTGGAGGTCTCCCATGTGAACGGCCGGACCATCCGGCTGAAGGACGTTGCATCGGTGGAGGAGGGGGCCGCGCCGAAATTTGGCGATGCCCTCATCCAGGGCCAGCCGGGCGTTTTCATGGCTCTGGCCAGCCAGTATGGTGCGAACACGATGGAAGCCACGCTTGCGGTCGAAGCCGCCTTGAACGACATGAAGCCGCTCTTCGACCGGGAGGGCATCACCCTTTATGCGCGCCTGCACCGGCCAGCCACGTTCATCGAAAACTCGCTGCGCAACATCACGCACTCGCTTTACATGGGCGGCATTTTGGTCGCGGTGGTGCTGCTGCTTTTTCTCGGGCACTTGCGCGCCGCCTTTATTTCCATCACGGCCATTCCGCTCTCACTCCTGACCGCGATCGTGCTGCTCGACAAGTTCGGCGTCACGCTCAATACCATCACGCTCGGCGGATTGGCCATCGCCATCGGCGCGGTGGTGGACGACGCCATCATTGACGTGGAAAACATCTTCCGCCGCCTGCGCGAAAATGAGGCGCTCGCGAAGCCGCGTCCGGTTTTCCAGGTGGTGCTTGACGCTTCACTCGAAGTCCGGAGCGCGGTCGTTTATGCGACATTCATTGTCGCGCTCGTTTTCCTGCCGGTGCTTGCGATGACCGGCATCCAGGGCAGTTTTTTCGCGCCGCTCGCGCTCAGTTACATCCTTGCCATCATGGCGTCGCTCGCCGTCGCCCTCACCATCACTCCGGCGCTGGCGCTGCTCTCCTTCAAGCGCGGCGGCCGCGACGCCGATGAAACGCGCCTGCAAAAATCGTTGAAATCCCGTTACACCAATATCCTCGAATTCGTTTCGCGCCGGCCCCGCGCGCTCATGGTCACCGTGGGGCTGATTTGCATGGTCGCGCTGCTGGTGCTGCCCCAGCCCGGCGAGGACCTGCTGCCGGAATTTCGCGAGGGCCATTTTGTCCTCCAAGTCCAGGCCATTCCCGGGACTTCGCTGCCGGAAATGGTCCGTATCGGCCACGAAATTTCCCGCCAGTTGCTGGAAATGACGAACATCGCCACGGTGGAACAGCAGGCCGGGCGCGCCGAACAGGGCGAGGACACCTGGGAACCGAACCGCTGCGAATTTCATGTGGAACTCGTGCCGGATGTCCCGGGCAAGGTGCAGGCGAAGATGATGGAGGACATCCGTGGCATTCTCGGACGTTTTCCCGGCATCCAGTCGGAAGTCGTCACCTTCCTTGGCGACCGCATCAGCGAAACAATTTCGGGTGAAACGGCCCCGGTCGTCATCAGTGTTTATGGCGACGACCTCGATGTGATTGACGACAAGGCCCGCGAAATCGCGCAACTCCTCAACAATACCAACCTCATCCAGGGCGTGACTGACGTGGAGGTGAAGGCGCCGCCCGGCATGCCGCGCCTGGCGGTGCGTCTGCGTCCCGAACGTCTCACGCAATTTGGATTCCGCCCCGTGGAAGTGCTGGAGGCTGTCCAGACGGCGTATGCCGGCGCGGTCGTCGCCCAGGTGCACGACGCCAATCGCACGACGGATGTGGCCGTGATGCTGGATCCCGACAGCCGACGCGAGCCGGAGCAGGTTGGCTCGTTGCTGGTGAAGAACGCGGACGGGCTCGCCCTGCCGTTGAAGCAGTTGGCGGATGTTTACATGACGACGGGCCGTTCCTCCATTTTACACGATGGCGCCAGCCGACGGCAGGTCGTCACCTGCGCGCCGGAGGGCCGCGACGTGGGTTCATTGGTGGCCGACGCAAAAAAACAAATCGCCGCGAATGTAAAATTTCCCAGGGGCGTTTACGCGGTGTTCACGGGCGCCGCGGAGCAGGCGGCCGCGGCACAGCGGGAACTGCTGCTCAATTCCGCCGTCGCTGGCGTGGGCATCCTGATCCTCCTCATCATTGTCACCGGCAACTGGCGCAATCTCCTGCTCATCCTCGCCAACGTGCCGTTTGCGCTGGTCGGCGGGGTGCTGGCGGTGCTGGTTACGAGCTGGTTTGGCGCCGGCGGCGAAAGCCTGACCATCGGTTCGCTGGTGGGATTTGTGACCCTGTTCGGCATCACCACGCGCAATTCCATCATGATGATTTCGCACTTTGAACATCTGGTGCGGCACGAGGGGATGGATTGGGGCCACGACGCGGCGATGCGCGGCGCTTCCGAGCGGGTGATTCCCATCCTGATGACGGCGTTGGTCACGGCGATCGGGCTGCTGCCTTTGGCGTTGGGAACGGGCGAGGCGGGCCGGGAAATCGAGGGGCCGATGGCGATTGTCATTTTGGGCGGGCTGATTACCTCAACCGCGCTTAATCTGCTGGTGCTGCCCACGCTCGCGCTGCGCTACGGGCGGTTTGAGAGGTTGGCGGAGAGGGAGGAATAGCATAGATATTCAACCCTTTCAGGGTTGTGGTGGAAGACGGAGTTTACCCAAGGTAGGCCCTCTGGGAATCGGGCCAACCATTGGGCTGAGTGATTCAATCCCTTTGGGATTGTGGGAGCACTGTTCGGGGCACTTTGGACGACTTCTGTGGAATGCTCTCAATCCGGATAGCCGGTGGGATGTTGCTCGTGCCATTTCCAGGCGGTGGTGACGATGTCTTCCAGCTTGGGATATTTCGGCTTCCAGCCAAGCTCCTTGACGGCCTTGTCGGCGGCGGCCACGAGCTTGGGAGGGTCGCCGGGGCGGCGGGGTTTTTCGACGGCAGGGATTTTTTTGCCGCTGACCTTTTCGCACATCTGGATCACCTGGCGGACGGAGTAGCCATCGCCGTTGCCGAGATTGTAAAAGCCCTGTTTGCCCGGCGCGAGGGCGAGGATGTGCGCCTGCGCGAGGTCAATGATGTGGATGTAATCGCGGATGCAGGTGCCGTCGGGCGTGGGATAATCCGTGCCGTAAATTTCGCACTGCGCGGCCTGGCCGAGCGCGACCTTGAGGACGTTCGGGATGAGGTGCGTTTCCACGCGGTGATGTTCGCCGAATTTTTTGCTGGCGCCGGCGGCGTTGAAATAACGGAAGGCGACAAACTCAAGCTGGTGGAGCTGGTGATACCAGATGAGCATTTTCTCGAACATCAGCTTGGATTCGCCGTACGGATTGATGGGCCGCTGCGGGAGATCCTCGGTCATGGGCACGCGGTCGGGCGGGCCGTAGGTGGCGCAGGTGGAACTGAAGACGAACTTTTTCACGTTGGCCTCGAGCGCGGCGTTGAGGAGCTTGAGGCCGTTGCAGACGTTGTTGTGAAAATACTTGCCGGGGTTGGTCATGGACTCGCCGACAAGCGCATTGGCGGCGAAGTGGAGGATGGCGTCAGGTTTTGCGGCGCGGACGGCCTCGCGGATGTCGTTGTCCCGTTCCGGCTCGCCGAGGACGAACTGCGCGCGTGAATCCACGGCAGAACGGTGGCCCTCGGTCAAGTTATCGTAAACCGTCACGGCATGGCCGGCGTCCAGCAATTCCTCGACGCACACGGACCCAATGTAGCCGGCGCCGCCGGTGACGAAAACATTCATCGGGTCAGAGGTTAGCGGAAACGGGCGGTGCGCTCAACTTTAAAAGAGCCGGTGTGGGAGGAAGGGGGGGTGATTCGGGCAAGTTCCAGCCAAGATTCCCTGGATGTGCAATTATTCAGCCCTGACCCCTTTTTTTTCAATTGGTCAGTTGCGTTTTTTGGAGGCAGCCGGGCGCCGAAACTGGGATTGTTGCAAATATTTCAGGGTGGCTTCACCACGTGAGTGAACGTGCAGCTTGGCATAGATGTGCTTCACATTCATCCGAATGGTTTCAATGCTCAATGACAACTGATCCGCAATGTGCTTGTATGCAGCCCCCTTGGCGAGCAACTCCAATACTTGCCTTTCCCGCGGGGAAAGGGCGGCGGTTTCAGATTTGTCCCCGCCAATTTCATTAAAATAGGCAACCACCTTTCGCGCGATGCTGCTCGACATGGGGGCTCCGCCGCTGCGCACCAGCCGGATGGCCTCCAATAATTCGGCGGTGCTGGAGCGTTTGAGCAAATACCCGCTCGCTCCAGCCAGAAGCGAGTTGAAGATTTTATCGCTCTCCTCGTAAACCGTGAGCATCAGGCAGCTCAATTCAGGCATTTCAGCGCGGAGACGCCGCACGCATTCCACACCGTCCACGCCGGGTAAATTGATATCCATAAGCACAACATCCGGCAGGTCTGCGGGAATGCCTTGGAGGGCTTCTTCCGCCGTGCGGTAATGGTTGACACAAAGGAACCCGGGAGCGCCATTGATCTCCCGAACCAAGTTCTCCCGTATCCAAGTTTCGTCTTCAACGATTACAATATTGACCGGCGGCTGGGGCCGGTCGTTCTTGTGTGGTGGCCGGATCATGGCGCGTTGAGTTTGCCTTCAGAAAACACGACTTTGAGCGTTATGGACGTCCCCTGGCCGGGTGTGCTTTGCACATCGAGTATCCCGGCAATCGCATTCAGTCGTTTCCGCATGTTCTTCAAGCCGTTCCTGGTTGGAATTGTTCTGTCGGGGCAAAATCCGCGTCCGTTGTCGCAAATCTGCACCGTCAGCTGGTTGGAGGTAAAATCCAGTCCGAACTTGATTTGGCGGGCCGTCGCGTGTTTGACGGCATTGTTGAGCGCCTCTTTGACCACCATGTACAGATTGTGGCGCACCTCGGCGGCGACCGGAAATGCGGGGAGTTTCAACGGGACATCCAAAGTGTACGCGATTCCCGTTTGCCGGAGAAAATCCTCGGTAAAATACACCAAATAGTCGGCCAATTCATTCAAGGTGTCGTTTTGGGGATTAACTGCCCAGACGATCTCATCCATGGCTCGAATGCTGTCGCACGCCGTTTCGGAAATTATCCTTGGAAGCAGGCCTGTATTCTCCTGCAACCCATCGTTCTGATTCATCCGGTCCGCCAGCTTTTGAATTTTTGTCAAGCTGGCACCCAGTTCATCATGAATGTCGCGCGCAATGCGGGCACGCTCCGCAGCCAGCGCGGTCTCCTTTTCCAACCGCCGGATGTTTCGGTGCGCCCGCCTCCGCTCGAACATTTGAACCGTGCCCGCAACAATTGCCAGCAATCCGCCGCAGGTTGAAGCCAGGAACCAGCGGCTTTGCCAGAAATGTGACAATCGCAAATCCTCAAATGAAGTTGCAGCGACCATCTGGCTAAATTTCCACCCGCCTATGGCCCCATCGTGAATGAGGTGAATTTCATCGAACGTGGCCCTGGTCTCAAACCGGGTGACAATGTTCGTTGGCTGATTAATTTCCGTTGCCCCCACGGATAGATCGGGATTCAGCCACGCAGTGACGCGCGCGGCATGGCCGGGAACGTATTCGACTTTAAAAGCAATATATTTGGGCCTTCCCGCGCGAATGTATTCCCAGTTGAAGCCCGTTTCGGGGGTTGCCGAGTTTAAATCCGCGAACCCCTTTGGGCTGTTGGGCACATTCATGGCACAGTATGCCCACGCGACCTTGCTGCTCCCGAGCCCCAGATGTTCCTCGCCTTTTTCAAACAATACAAATCCGGCGTCATAGTCGCCAATGGATTTCGTCGCTGAGTCGGCGATGGGATCAACACAAAACCTGAAGTAGAGCGTGCTTGAGGAATTGGTGCCCTGCGGCTTGATCGCCCCGTGCAAAATGTCCTCGCCGTTGCCGTTGTTGAGTACCAGCGTGGTTGCCGGCTGGCTCCACAACACAGTCGCGCACGCGGAAGAGGGCAATGAGAGGAGTGCCCATGCCAGCAAGGTGACCACATTGAAGGTCACAGGCTGGATTTGTTTTGGGACACGTTGAGGGCGGATCACAAACTCGAAACTACGCCGGTCGTGGGCGGAAGTCCACCAGCCAGATTTTGAATTATCACAGGCTGTGGCTGCGCAATGATTCGACAGAAGCTGCCACCCGGTCGCAGGATTTTGAATACACATGTTCATGTGTATGGCCATATTTTCTGGCTGATGCATGTTGTCAACAAGACCCTAAGGCGCAGTCCACTTGTTTCGTCATTGGGGAAAACGCATCAAATAAACCAACCCAAAATGAACACTACAACCAACCTCAACCACCCGGCAGTGGCAAAACGCGGTGTCCGCCATTTTTCGCAAATGGCGGTCAGGGCAATATTTGTCACGGCGGTCCTGCTGTGTGCCTCAAAGAACAGTTCCGCGCAAACCACCAACGCCTATGATGTTGCCGCTGATCCTGCTAACGCTGGGGCCGGCGCGCCGAATGGGCTGTCTCCGGGAGGCCAAAATGGCGGATTTGGTTTTGCCCCCTGGACGTTCACCGTCCAGAATACAGGTGGAGCTTTCATCAATGGTTCAGGCCCCAGCGGAGATTCCTTTGACCTGTGGAATGTGAGTGCCAGCAGCTCCACCATTGCGGTCCGGCCTTTCAGTTCGCCCCTGGTT
>DATMLG010000130.1:0-8387 GCA_035570675.1 Verrucomicrobiia bacterium
TCCAATGATGGGTTGCGCTCATGATGCGAGTTTGGTTTGGTTCAATGGAACCGGCGTGGGCCGGTTATTTCAAGGTCATTATCCACGCCGGCGCGACCGGTGCAATACGCATTCACCGCCGACGGAGCATCAGAACTTGTAGGTGATGCCGGTGACCAGCTTGAAGTCGTTGTGCAGGTGTCCGACGGCGGGCACGCTGTAATAGGAATCATCGGCGTAGCAGGTCAGGCCGGCATGCTTGGTGATGGCGGTATTGATGCCGATCTCCCCATCGGTATAATAATTTCCAAGATTGGCGACCTGCGGGAGGATTTCAGCATTTTCCCAGATTTTGGTGGTGCCGTTGATCTTATGTTCGAAGCGTTCGCCCGCGCGCAAGGTGGCATGGCTGAGCGTGGTATCGGAGCCTTCCGAACGCTGGTAAACGTAGCCCGGACCGATTTCAAGGCCCAGCAACGTGCTGGGGGTTTTGATAAGATAGTAACCGGCCAACGGCGCCGCGGTGAACCGGTAATCAATGCCCGCGATGGCGTCGTGCAGGCCGTCCAGCTTGAGGCCGTAATAGAGGTTTATCGGGGTGACGTGGTTGTACTGCCCGGTGCCTTCCAGCGATTGCGCGTTCTGGACATCATTGTTCTCGCCGTAGGTGCCGTTCACGTCGAAGAGGAATTCGTTTTCCGGCGATATGCGCTGCGTGTTGAAATCCACGGTGGTGAGGAGGGTCTTGGTGTTGCCGCCGGTGACGGTCAGGGCAAAGGTCGCGCTGGTGCTCCAGGCCACCGGCGGCGGAATGAGGGTGACCTTGGTGGTGACATTCGTGGTGGTAAAGCTGTTGGTGCTCGTGGTGGTGGTGATGACCGTCGTGGTGACCTCCGTTTTGGTTATCGGATTTGTTGCTGTCTGCGCGCGGGTGTTCAGCGGCAGGCCGAGCGCGATGAGCGCGGAGGCCAGGCAAGAAAGGGTGAGGATGGCCGGCCGGGTGCCCGGGGTCAGGATGCTGTGTGTCATAATTTTATGAGTGTCTTTGATCACGATGAAGGCGCCGCCACGCAACCATTGCGAGGCAGGATTTTCGGCTGACGCGCCCTCAATAATTAACCTGTCCCGGCGGGCTCGTTCCAGACGTTGCTCTTCTGCCGGATTCGACAGGTTTGTTATTTTATGAAATGCCGGGGACGGGGCAAGTATTTCTTACGGACATGGAAGGGTATGATGAACGCTTATGAAATCCATGAACGCACGCGTCGATGCGCGGGGCGTCAAATCCAGTTTGACAGGCCGGGGTTTCAAGCACACATAATTTCCGGGGAAAAATATGCAACGGTCCGCGTCCACAACGGAAAAACCGGCGGAAAGGTGAACGATGCTGAATGTGCGAAAATGGTTTTCACCGATGATGGCGCTGCTTGCACTCATGCTGGCTCCAGCCGGCGCGATCGGGACGGATACAAACAACGCGCCGTCATTTTTATTTCAGCCCGAGGTCGCGCGGGTGCTGGATGGCAACGGCATTCTGGGCGCGCGCGTCTATCTGGATTTTGAAAAAGGGCTGGTGACGGTTGAACGGCTGGCCGAAGACGCTGAACGCAACCGCCGGCTGCATCGGGACCTGAAGCTGGACCTGACGCCGGGTTCGGAGGAATGGACGGGCGTTGATCTTCAGGTGGCGCCAGCAAACGAGGACATGTGGGGCGCGCCCGCGGACAGGGTGATTGCCGCGTTGAAGGACAATATTGCGCCACCACTGGCGACGATGCAGGTGACGCCGGGCCTTTGGTTTTTCAAGACCGGCGAAGGCCGTTACGGCCTGATGCGGATTGTCGGGCTGGTTGAGCCGCGCCCTGGCGACAAGGCGATGAAGATGGTTTACAAACTGGCAGGCGCAGCCCGTTTGGATGGCGCGCAAACCAACTCCTCAAAATAAAGCAAGGGTGCCGGCGTGTTCCCGATTAGGGTGTCGCGCCCTTGGCCAGCCAGAAATGTCGCCGCCTTAAAAATGAATCGAGAAAAAGTTCAAACCGATGGCGCGGCCGGTGTTTTGGTCCCAAACCACATTGTCGCGGGCGGTTGACAGGGTGTCCCCGTCAAACGGGTCGAACAGTCGCAGCGGATTGTCGGCCTTCATCACTTCCACACCGATGCCATCCATCGTGAACCTGGATCCCTGGTAGATATAGGTGTCCTGAAGCCGCAGGATGATACGCGCTTCACGCGTGTGGAGCTGGGTGTCTGTGCGCAGCCATGGGTCAAACTGCGGCGATTGCGCCGGCAAAACGCCGGCGAATACGGTCATCAACAGAATCAAAAGAGCTTTCATATAATTCCCTTTCGTTCATGCCCCTAATTTCGCTCCATCTGCGCCGCATGTCAAATTGGCCGGCAATCACATAAAAAGCCCCGCAACAAAGCATGAGTCCAGGGCTGGACCGCTTACCAACTCAGCTTGAGGAGCGAAATCGCCTGGCGCGGGAGGGTGAAATGGAGGGTGATTTTGGAGCCGCTGACAGTCACGTTGGCCGGTTCGGCGAGAGTGGCGAGTTGGCCCGCTTTTTCCAGTTCGGCGTATTGTTCGGCAGTGGGTTGCTGCGGCGAACCCAGGTGACGCCACGCGGCGAAGGCGTTGCTGTGGTTCTCATCAATGCGATAGTGCCTGAGTGTGGCGTTGCCGTTGGAGATGGGCAGATGATCGAGGGTCAAATCCACGGCAGCGTCGGGGCCGGGCAGGTCGTCATCGTGATAATACCAGACCATGATGCAGAGCTGGTTTTGATCGAGGCTGGCGAGAGCGGAGATATCGGGCTGGGCGCGGACGCCCGAGGAGATGATTTCGTTGAGCGGCACGGCGTGGTCACTTTGCGTGTCCAAGCGCTGGCCGCTCATGAGACTGAACATGCGGAAGACATTGAGAACAGGTTTGTCGAGGCCGCCGGTGGCGAGGTCGCGGTAACCGGCGAAGAGCGGAGTGTTTTCAAATTCAAAGGCCCAGGTGATGGCGCCTTCCAGGTTGATGCCATCGCGCGCGGCGATTTCTCCCTTGCGGGCGAAAACTTCCGCCGTATAGCTGGCATACAGGGTGCCGTTGCGGTAACCGTTTTGCGGATATTCGGCTTCAGCGCAGGCGGCGCAGCCGTCGGGGTCGGACTCGCCGATGATGACGGGCTTGCTTTTTAATTCAGGGAAGGCGGCGAGAATGCGGAAGCCATCTTCCACGGTGCGAAGCTGGTTGGCGATGCCCATGCGCACGTGGCCGTCGGGAAAGGAAGGCGCGCCCTTGGCGTGGAAGGAAAAGAAATCAATGGGCGTGCCGATTTTGCCGGTGGCGAAGTTGGTGCCGCGCAAACAGTGTTCGAGGAAATTGCGGGAAAACCCGCCGCCGCTGCCGGCGGTGTCCGCGCCGCCGACGCGGGCGGTGGGGAGCGCGCGTTTGACGCCGTCCACGGCGTAATCATGGAGCTTCAGGAATTCCTGCGGCGTACCCTTCCAGTAGCCGATGTTGGATTCGTTCCACACTTCCCAGTACCAGGATTCGACCTCGGCGCGGCCATATTTTTCCACGCAATGTTTGACCCATTCGTAAACCAGGTTTTCCCATTTCGCGTAATCCCTGGGCGGATAGGCCCAGCCGGTGAAAATATCGCCGTAAGGATCGCCGGGTTTCCAATGATGCTGATATGGCTCGGGATGGACGGAGAGTTCCTTGGGCATGAAACCGATTTGCGCGTAGGGCCGGACACCGCGTTGGAGATAGGTATCAAAAATGTGGTCGAGAATGGTCCAATTATAAATGGGATTGCCGTTCGCGTCTTCGCTGTAGGCGCCGGTGGAACCCCATTTCAAGGCGGCGGTGCCGTCGCCGGAGGTGAGCAGGTTATGGGTGCGGAAATAGATATGATTGGAACTGAGCGCGCCGAGTTCGCCGATAAGTTTCGTGCCGTTGGACATGGTGGCGTAGTTCGGCTCGTCAGCGCCGAAGAAACGCCAGAACGGATGCAACTCGCCGAGCGGTTTGGCGGCGTCCACATGGATGACGACGGGAATTAAGTTCGAGTCGTCGGCGCGGGCCGCAGGATGGAGTATAAATACGAAGGCGACGAGAAGCAGGGTGAGAGGGCGTGTTTTCAGAATTTTATTTTGACCGACAATGGCAGATCTTATTCGCAGCAATAGTGGCATATGCGGATCAATCGCCGAGGTTGGTGCCGACGTGGCGGGCAGTCTGAATCCACGGATGGTTTGGGGGAACAGATTTGCGCTTGCCGGCGATTTTTTCAAGCGGGACCGGCTCGGTGCTGTCGCCGCGGGCGGCAACCATGACGCCGTATTGGCCCTTGTGGATGAGATCGGCGCAGGCGGTGCCGAGGCGGGTGGCGAGGAGGCGGTCCACGGCGGAGGGCGAGCCCCCACGCTGGACATAGCCAAGGATGGTGACGCGGGATTCGAGATGCGTGAGTTCCTCGAGCTGGCGGGCAAGGCGCATGGTGTTGCCGGTATGGTGGACTTCCAATTCCGCGAGCGCGGCCTTGGCTTTTTTCTTTTCGTCCTTGGCGCCGGCCTTGTCCTTTTTATCCAGGGCGGCCTGATAGATGGCGGCGTCTTTTTTGGAAAGCGCGCCTTCTGCAACGGCGACGATGCTGAAGCTCTTGCCGCCGCGCATGCGGGCGCGGATGGCGTTGGCGACGGATTCGATGTCGTAGGGAATTTCCGGAATGAGGATGACATCGGCGCCGCCGGCGATGCCCGCGCCGAGGGTGAGCCAGCCGGCGCGATGGCCCATGATTTCGACGACGACAATGCGGTGATGGCTGTGGGCGGTGCTGTGCAGGCGGTCAACGGCCTCGGTGGCGATGCCGAGCGCGGTGTCGAAGCCGAAGGTCATGTCGGTCATCGCGACGTCGTTGTCGATGGTCTTGGGGAGGGTGATGATATTAAGGCCGGCTTCCTTGAGTTTGAGGGCGGCCTTTTGCGTGCCGCCGCCACCGAGGCAGACGAGGACATCGAGATGATTTTTTTCATAGTTCTCGATGATGACATCGGTGGTGTCGAGGACACGGCCGCCGACGGGCATGCGGTCGGGGCGGTCGCGGCTGGTGCCGAGGATGGTGCCGCCGATGGTGAGGATGCCGGAGAGGGTGGTTTCGTCGAGGGGGACGGTGCGGTTTTCCATGATGCCGCGGAAGCCGTCCCGGAAGCCGATGACCTGCATGCCGAAGTAACCATGGGCGGCCTTGCCGACGCCGCGAATGGCGGCGTTGAGGCCGGGGCTGTCACCGCCGGAGGTCAGGAGGCCGATATGTTTTTTCATAGCGATGAACTAAGCCGGACGCCGGGGCCTGGCGCGCGCCAACGATTCGGCGGGGCACCGGCTGACGGACATCAAAAGAGCGCAAGATAAATTATTGTAAAGCAAATTATTTGATGGCAGGGTCAAAAGACCGCACGAAACATCCATGAACCACACATCAGGCGCAGGGAAAAAAGGACGCATGAGAACAACGGGAATTCCATGAAAAAGCGCATGATGCGCCTGGCGGCCGGGCTGCTGCTTGGATCAGTGGTGCTGGTGTCTGGCGTCTGGGTTTTAAGCAGGGAACTGGCAATGCGGGAGACGTTGTATCATGGCAAGCCGGACAAGTATTGGAAAGTGCAGGTGAACGCGGCGGATGCGACGGCCAGCAACGAGGCCAATTCCATCTTGAACGCGGAAATAATCCCGAATCTCACCCAGGTGATGTTTCACGACACCAATGATTCGGCGCTCAAACTCGCGCTGGTGGACAAATTGAATGATCTGCCCGGCATTGAGATCCTTTTCATGCCCGCTCAAGACCGCCGGGAGGCCGCCGCCTATGAACTGGGCTATTTCGGCCCGGCGGCCCGGTCGGCCGTGCCGGCGCTGCTGGAGGTTTTGAACGGAAACGACGAGGCCGTCCACAAACCCGCCGTCATTTCGCTGGGCTGCATCCGTGCTGAACCGGCCACGGTCATTCCCGCGCTGATGCGCTGCCTCAATGATGATTACGTAAACATCAAGGCCGTGAGCGCGTTGGGTCAATTTGGGGCGGCTGCCAGGGCGGCGGTGCCCCAAATCATCATCCTGATGCAGGCGAATGATCCCGAGACGAAGTGGGCCGCCGGAGAAGCGCTCACGGAAATTGATCCCGACGCCTACGCCCGGGCGAGGAACGCGGTGCAAGGCACGACCAATAGTGCCGTGGTGAAAGAAGCGGGAGCGATGGGGACGACGAGTGTGAAATGAAATTACACGTCGGCGATTGCACCCTTTGGCATTCAGCTCAACTTAACGGCGCGAACGGCGAAAACGCGCCGCCATGAACAGCCCGAGTCCGGCCAGGGCCAAGGTGGAAGGTTCGGGTGTGGCAGACAGCGGGGTGACGTCCCCCCAGGTTGTTCCGATAAGAAGATTGTCCAACAGAAATGTGCCGGTGGTGGGGGTGTTTTGAGCCTTGAAGCCGACATCGGCAAGGCTGGTCACGGTGCCGTTGCCGGCGAGGGTGACAGCGGCCGCTGGCTGGCTTCCGCCGGCAACCGGGTCCAAATAAAGAGAGGCGGAACCAACCCCTCCAAACGCATATTCAGCCACCACCAGATAAGTAGTGTTTAATGACAAGACGGTGCTGTCGGAAGTGATGCTGGCACCGGCAGTGCGCAACCCGACCACATAACCGCCGGCGGCCGATCCCACGTTGACCTGGAGGGCGTCCGAGCTGCCGTTGGGCGCACCGGTACCGGGATTCAATGCGGTAAGATAGGTGCTGGCGCTGGGAGCCACGGTGCAATCAAGCAGGAAAGAATAGAAAATGGTGCCGCTTGTTTGAGCGGTGTAAGTGTTGACGACCGAGCCGGCGCTCACGCCCCAAACGTCCTGCATCGAGTTGCCGCCCAGATCCTGCAAACCCGAATAGGTCAAATCGCCGCTGACGACGGTGATGTGGGAGCTGCCGCTGGACCAGGCGTTGCCGCTGGTTCCGGCGGGGCTGACATCGCTGGCGTTGAGAGCGCCCGTGGCATAATTGAAACCGTCGGCAAAAAGGAGAGTCGCCCGGGCGTTCTGAACCGTCAGACAGGCAGCGGCGGACGCAACGAGTTTAACCAACGCGAGGCGTGATGGGATAAGGGACTTCATAGGCTTTCTTTCTGAATTTGCTTCTGATCTGGGGCGCAATTTGAGGCTAACATGAGATCTGATTTTGTCAGCAGTGGTTGTCTGCAAAGCTGTTTGAAAATTGAGCACCGGACCAGCCGGATTGTATTTTCCGGTTTCAAGGCCCGAGCAGGATGCGATAATATCGCTGGTTGAAATTGCTGGCGTCCGAATCGTTCCAGGTGAAGGGCAGCGCGGGCAGGGGGTTGGTGTAAATGGTGGTCCAATCAACCAGGTTCGTGGACGCCTGGATGAGGTAATCGTGGCCGGAATCGCCGTTGACGGTGAGGCTGAAGATGCCGTTGATGTAACCCGGGTTGGACACTTGCGGCATGGCGGGCGTGGTGGAGTTCACGACGAGCGAGACATTGGTGCTGGCGATGGAACCGGCGAGGTTGGTGATGACCACGGAATAGGCGCCGATATTGGTGGCCTGCACATCGGACAAGGTCAGAATGGAGTTGGTGGCATTGGGCACCGGCGTGTTGGTGTTGAAATACCATTGGTAACCGAGGCTGGCGCTGCCGCCGGCAAAGACGGTGAAGGTGGCGTCTGCGCCGGTCGCAACGGCCAGGTTTTGCGGTTGTGCAACAATGAACGGCGCCGTGGGCGCATAGGTGGTGAGCATCCAGTTGGTCTTCGCCCAGGTCAGAACGCCCGCGCCCGCGCCGGCGGTCGGGCTGGTGACGATGGCCTGCAATTGCGCGGGATTATCGGGCGTGTAAGTGTAGGGCAACTGGCCGCCGGGCGCGCCGGAAGCGGGATTCCACGAGAAGGGAATGACGGGCGCCTGGAACGGGCCCATCGGGTTGCCGGCGTCGGTGCTGTTGCCGCGGAGGGTCGTGCTGTCGAATTGGTAGATGCAATCGAGCGCCTGAATTTTTCCGGTGTAGGCGGGGTTGGAAGGATCGGTCTGGTTGTTGCGCAGGGGCCAGAGGCAATCAATGTAAACCGATTTTTCGACCTGGATGGCGCCATTTTCGGTGGAGATGGTGCCATTGACCGGGGGATCGAAATCGTAAGTATTGTTCAACGTGTTTTGATCATTGGTGCTCATGGTGGCGGCGATGGAATCGCGCAGGCGCTTGGCCGCCAGCACCAGGGTGTCGTCCACGTAGAGATTGTAATCATGCACGTTCCCGGCGCGCAGGCGGGGCACGCACCGGTCCCACACGCCGAGCCACAGGTGATGAAAGGTCATGGTGATAGTCGCGTTGTTCGGGTC
>DATMLG010000131.1:0-3911 GCA_035570675.1 Verrucomicrobiia bacterium
CTATTGTGAGTATCGCCGCTTCTTCAAAAGGCGACGGATAGAACGCGCTCGCCGCATGGGATTGATGATGTTCCGTGAACAGGATCTGGCAGTCCGGCGAAAGTTCCGGCAGTTCCGACCGGATCGCCTTCCGCAAATCCAGTTTCTCGCCCAGCCAGTTGGACAGCACCAATGGAAAGGTCCGCCAGCCGCCGGGCGCGACTGCCAGGTAGGTGTCCAGCAGCCGCCCAAATTTCATGATGGGCTTGTCATAAAAGGCCACCACATCCAGTTGCGACGCGGACAGGCCGGAATGACGCAGGCAAAATTGAACGGCCTCGCGCGGAAAATCCGGGTCGTTTTTTTTGCGCGTGAACCGTTCCTCCTGCGCGGCGCAGATGATTTCACCGTCCCGCAGGAGCGCCGCGGCCGCGTCGTGATAATAGGCCGAGATGCCGAGAACGTTTCGTGGCGGGGCCATGGCTCACAAAAACGGGTAGAGCGCCCACGCAATGCCGGAACTGGCCGTGAAAATCAGGATGGCTCCCAGCAACAGCAACAGCACAATCAGCGGGGCGAGCCACCATTTCTTCTCCTGCTTGCAGAAGCGGAGAAATTCTTTGAGCAGCGACCACATGTGACGGCGGCAGTTTACCTGCTCCCCGCGCCGCTGGCAAACCCATTCATGACGTCAGGCCCGCAGGAATTTGACCACCGCCTCGGTCCGCGAGTGGACGTGCAGCTTTTCATAAACCGTCCGCACGTAGCTCCGCACGGTGTCTATGCTGATCTTCATCCGGTCGGCGATCTCCTTGTAGGCGTAACCCTTGGCCAGTTGTTCCAAAAATTCCTTCTCGCCCGCTGTCAGCTTGGAAACGTCCTCGTCCTCATTGCCGGGCTTGGCGAACAACTGCACGACCCGCCGGGCGAGCTGCGGCGTCATCGGCGACCCGCCGTCATACACATCGTTGATGGATTCCAGCAGGCGGGAGGAGGCGGTTCGCTTCAGCAGATAGCCGCTGGCGCCGGCCTTGAGTGAATTGAAGAGAGAGTCGCTGTCCTCATAGACCGTCAGCATCAGCACCTGCAGCGAGGGTTGGGCGCTTTTCAACTGCCGGACGCACTCGACGCCGTTCATGCCCGGCAGGTTGATGTCCATGAGCACCACGTCCGGTGGATGGCTGGGGATTTCCCGGAGCGCGGTTTCGGCATCCGGGTACTCGCCGGTCAGGCGAAAATTCGGGGCGCGGCGTATCATCGCCGTCAGGCTGGTGCGGATGTCTTCGTCATCATCCACGACGGCGACTCTTATCGTTACATTTTTCACACTGTTTTGGGCTCGATTAAAGGATGTCGGCACTTCTGCCGCTTTGCAACCACATGAACGTGCGGGCTGACCCGGGAACCGCCCGGTCTTTTGCTGTTCAGGGGAGTTCAACTTCGGCTTGTCTCCTGTGTTCATGGGCGTTCGTGATTGAGGTTCACAATCAGCCGCACTTCGGTTCCCTTGCCGGGAAGGGTCCGGAACTCAATCCGCCCTCCAATGGCCTCGGCGCGGTGTTGCATGTTGCCAAGGCCGTCCCGTTTCTTCTTCGCCAGAAAATGAGTCGGCGGATGGAATCCCTTGCCATCATCCTGCACCACGATTTCCAGTGTGTCGGCGCCCGCTTTTGCCGATACGCGCACTTCCGTGGCGCCGGCATGTTTGAGGGCGTTGGTGAGCGCCTCCTTGACGACCAGGAACATGTTGTGCCGGATTTCCGGAAGCAATGTCACCGCGGGCAGATCATGGGGCAGGTCCAGCCGGCAGCGCGTGTGATTGCCCTCGAACAATTCGTTGGCAAAATGGGCGATGTATTCAACCAAACTTTGCAGGCTGTCCCCGCCCGGCCTCACCGCCCAGACGATTTCCTCCAGGGCGCGCACGGTCTGGTCCGCCGATTTGAAGATTTTGTCGGCGTGCTTCTCCACCAGCGCGGGCTGCTCCTTGTCCGTCTTCATCAGGCTGCTCAGGAGCGAAATGTGCGCCAGGGACGAGCCGAGATCATCATGCAAATCCTGGGCGATGCGCGAACGCTCCCGTTCCAGCGCCCGTTCCTGTTCCAGTTGGGCCAGCCGCCGTTGCAGCTTGTTCTTTTCTATCACCCGCGCCGTGCCCCCGGCCAGGCCCAGCAGCAGCACCCCCATCAATATCCGGAACCAGGTTGTCTGCCAGAAATACGTCAACACCCTGAATGGCAGCTCCGCACCATTTTGGTTCCATATGCCCTCGCTGCTGCAGGATTGGACGCGAAAACGGTATTCGCCGGGCGGCAGATAATTGTAAAACGCGCTGCGACGCGTCCCCGCGTCAACCCAGTCCGCGTCCAGCCCGTCCAGCTTGTAGCGGAATCGAATCCTTTCCGGGGCAATGAAGCTCGGCGCGGTGTAACTAAACTCGGCCCGATGCTTGCCGGGAGGAATGCTGAGCATGCCCGGCTCCGGTTCGCCCGCCTTCAAAGAGCCGTTTGTTCCGCCCGCATCGAACCCGGATATCCGGAATTCGGAACTCGATCCCCCGTCCACCAGCACTTCCTCCAGCACCGCGGCCGGCGCGGATTCGTCCGAGGGATGTTCGCGCGGATCCGCCACCACGATGCCTTTCATCGTGGAAAACCAGAGCTGCCCGGATTGCGTCTTGAGACCCGCCGGGAAAAACCCACCCGTGCATTCCTCCGATGGCATGCCTTCGGCGTGTCCAAAAATCTGCGGATAGACTGCGTGAATCTTTCCCGCGGCGAGCTCTTCCAGTTCTGTTTTCTTCACGCAGGCGATGCCCCGGTTGCTTCCCAGCCAGAGCCGCCCGGAGTCATCCTCGAGGATTTGCGATATCGTGTTGTCCGGCATGCCTTCACGCGTGGTGCAGGTGCTGATGTGGCCGTCGCGCAGCCAGCATAGTCCTCCTCCCGCCGTGCCAATCCACAGCGTGCCGCCGGCATCCAGATGAAAGGCGCGGATCACCCCGCTGGAAAGGCCCCGGCTCTGGTCCAGGTGGTCCAGCACCGTATCCTTGAACCGGTACATGCCCCCGCCTTCCGTGCCGATCCAAAGCGATCCGTCCGTGCCTTGTGCGAGCGCGGTGATGGCGTGCGGCTGGGAAAAATTCGTTTGCACCGACCATTCCCCGTCCACCATCCGCCACAGCGCCCCGTCCCGGGCGCCCGCCCAGACGCCATTTGAACCATCCGCTGCCAGCGCAACCACGTTGACGTCCGGCAGTGCGGGAAATTCCACCTCCGTTTCACTTGGGGACCTGGGATCTTGAAAACGCAGCAGTCCCTGCGAGCATCCCACCCAGCAGGCGCCATCCCGTGTCTTCAGCAGGGCATTCACATCCGGAAACCGTCTCGGCAAATCCGCCACGTTGACCAGGTTAAACCCCTTGCCGCTTGACTCGTATAACCCGTCGCCCGGCTTGCCAGCCCAGATCATCCCCGGAGCCATCTCCGCCAATCCCTGCACCGCGCCGTAACCCAGCCCTTCGTTCGGGCCGGATACTGATAGATTGATGTGCCGCAGCCGGTTCAACCCTGCGGCGGTCCCGACCCAGATGTTCCCCTCCCGATCCACCAACAACGATTCCACAAAATTGTCCGACAATCCGCTGCTCGCCGTGATCGTGGATAGTTTGCCCCCGGTGAAAACCACCAGCCCTTCGCTCATCGAACCGGCCCAGACCGTGCCGTCCGGTTCCTCCGCCAGAGAGCTCACGTATGGCCGGGTGAGATGCCGCGCAATGCGGAAACGCCGCCACTGCTGGCCCTCGCGGCACAGCACAAAATCATCGCCCGCCGCTATCCACAACCGCACACTCTGGTCCACCAGCACCGCGTGCGGGTCCCGCAGCAATTCGTCCCCGGCCTCGTCCGTCACGGCCTTGAATTTGCCGGCGA